>NZ_JAALCR010000024.1 GCF_011065895.1 Paludisphaera rhizosphaerae
CACGAAAGGCCGGGGTCGCAAAGAGGACTGATGCATGGGTCCTGTCGGATCGGGACGCCGTCCGCGTCCTGGTCTGCCTGTCGAACGACCGGCCGCGATTCCGGGACGTCGTCGAAGGGACGGGGCTCGACAACGCCGCATGCCTTCGCCTGCTGAAGCGTCTCCGTCGCGACCAGGTCGTCGGTCGTCGCCAAGCGGGGCGGCATGGGGTCTACGCCCTGACACGCCGGGGACGCTCCCTCTGGGAAGCCGTCTACCGCACGCTGTTGATCGCTGAAGCCGCCCAGGGGATCGACGTCCAGGTCGAAGCCGCAAGCGTCCCTGAGCCCTCTCAGGCCGTCCACGAAGAGGTTGCCGAGCTTCCCGACGTCTCAGTCGGCCGAGTGATCGACTTCACTCGCATAACGGCAAGCGAGATGAAGGTTCGCATCTTAATCGCCCTCAGCGCGGGACCGATGACGTCCCGCCAGATAATCGCAGCCACCAAGGCGAATTGCGCGGCGATGTCCAGCCACTTCAGCGGGCTCAGACTCACGGAACTAATCGAACTACAGCGATCGGGTGATTCGTGGATTTACTCGATCACCCCGAAGGGCCGAAAGCTGGCGTCTGCTCTGATCGAGTGTGCGGCGGGATGATCTGAGGTTCACCCCTTACAACATCGTCCATCGGATGTTTCGTCCATCTACTCAAAGAATGCATGCGGGCTGGGTTCGTCATCGTCGACGGACCCAGCCAGCTGTACGCGCGGACGAAATCGCATTAGTTCATACAAGATATTTTATGTATCTTACATTTTTGATTTTTGATATAATTTGATCGACGGCGGAAGCGAACCGCGACGAACGTGCGTTCTGCCGTCAGGACGAACCTAGGAGGATTCTGAGTCATGGACGCGAATCCGAGACCGCCGGACGACGCCGGTTTTGAACCGATGAGCACAGACCCCGATCGCGGAGGTCCGGGCGACTTCGCTCGTTGTGAGGCCGGTTTGAGAGGAGACGCCAACGACCTGGACCGTTGGTGCGATGATCCTGGGGCTCCGGAGGTCGAAACCGACTCGGTTGCGAACGATCGCCGGGTGACGGCTGCCGCCTATACTGCGTACAAGCGGCAGTTCGTTGAGGCCGGCGGATCGGGTCCCCGGTTCGACGATTTAAAGCTCCTACAGGCGGCGCGGCTCCAGGCGAACCGCATTTGGCTTACTCTGACCAGGGCGCGTGGAGAAGCCGACGCCCCCGCGCCTGAATGCGAGGTTCGCAAATCCCTGGAGGGGTTCGCGATCGAGGCCGACGTCGCCAGGTCGAAGGGGCGGCTGCGTGCGTTCGCGCGGCGGATATGGCCCTTTGGTATGCCATGGTGACTACGACGCCGGAATTAAAGGATCGATATGACGACTCGACTTGCGGACGATGCACCGTCTTCACTCGGGTCGTAGACCTTACGTCAGCCGCTCAACTGAACAGACTGCTGTTGAAAATCTACCGCGATGGAGTCGAACCGGGGATCCTCGACGCCGCAGACGGTCCTCCGACCCAAGACGGCCACATCGATTTTCGACTCGCTTGCCATCATTGCGGCCGGCGCTTCCGCCTCTACTGCGAAACGGGGCGCGGATTCACAGGGCGATTCAAATCTGAGATTTGATCGCTCGTCTTCCGACGGCCAGTACTCCATCTTCGTAGCGAGACCGGCTGGTTTTGTGCGCGAAAATCGATCAACACATCGGCATGTACATGCCCGGTAGACTACCGGTTTTCCACCATTACGACCCGGTAGTGATGTCAAACGGGGGCGTTTGCGGCGGATTGACGCGAACCGGGGATTTGCTATAATCTGGCTTCACCAATGGAGTTACCGACCGAAGCAGACCCGGGACGGGCGACGCCTGAACAGTTCGACACGCATGAGGTCACAGGTTCGAATCCTGTATCGCCCACTCCCACCAAGTCTCTCGAACGCGAGCACGATTCGAGAGCCCTCTCTTGAGAGACGACAAGGCCGGCCGGCTGGGCCGGCCTGTTTCGTTTTGGGGTTCCCCGCTCAGTCAAGAGGCTCGATCAGCGATCGAGCGTCGTATCGTGATTCCTGGATGTTTCGATCGCCGAACCACCTGCGAGGGTTGCCGCACATCCAGCATGAACACGGCTTGCGGTCGACCGAGTAAGCGAGGGCAGGCCGAGGTCCGAAGCCGTCAATTCCCAGCAGACCGGCGATACGAGCGCCCCGACGTCGAGCGCGTCTGGCCTGGCGGCGACGGAAGGCTCTTCCTCGATCGTGCATGGGAGGGGGTTGGCTGACCAGGCGATGGGACGAGCCACAAGGCTCAAGACGCAACAAGGCCGCCGGAGGTTCGCGTGGGATACGCGTCTCCGACGGCCTCGTGAAGGTCGATTGCCGCCAACCGTTTCAGTTCTCGACGAAGAGTCGGCCGGCCGCCTCGGGGTCGGTGACGACGCGACCGACGAGTTCAAACTCGAGCTTCTGGTTGAACGGCAGCTTGAGAGCCAGCGGCTTGAGGGGCACCAGGAACTGGGCTCCGTGGAAGGGGATCGGGAAAACTCCCGAGTTCACCAGGCTGTTCAACGGCGGGAAGTTGGGAAGGCTCTTCAGCGCGGGGAGGCTGAACGAGGACTTGAGAGCCTTCGCGTCCGACTTGGGTTCGCTCTCGGCCGGCGAGGCCGAGGGCTGCATTTGCGGCGAGGGCTTCTTGCGACTCTGAGGAGTGGCGCGGGTTTCGTCGGACTCGTCGGCGGCATCGACCGGTTCCTCGTCCTCGGGGAGCGTGGGGAGCGCCGCGGGAGTGCCGTCCGGATGTACGCCCTGGGGAAGCGTGCGGCCGGGAAGTTCGGGAAGCTTGACCGCCGTGCGAGGCGTCTCGATCGGTGCGGGGGGCGCGGAGTCCGCCTTGGGCTCCTCTGGACGCACCCGATCCGGAACGACGATCGGCGATTCTTCGTCGTCAACCTCGGCGGAGACGACGACAAGATGCTCGCGGACGACCGCCTTGCCGTCGGCGTCGGCGATCGTGTGCGGGCCGAAGCCGATGACGAGAACCTCACCGTCGGGGATGAGCCATTCGCCGGCCGCGGAGGCTCGACCGATTTCGGGAATCTGCAGCTTTCCCTCAGCGAACCAGGCGGCGCGGGCGGCCGCGGCGTCGGACTTCGCGGCAACGGCCCTGGTCTCGGCCTGGCAGCACTCGGCCTTGTCCTTGCAATCGCCGTGAGCTTCAGCCGCCGTGCTCGGCTGCCAGGTCGCCTTTGGGTCGGCTTCCATGGAGGCCGTCACAGAGACGGCAACCACCGACGTCCGCTCCTCGGCAGCCTGACGCGCCATGTAGGGGCAGGGCTCCGACGCGGGCGTCTCGACCTCCGCTCGGACCTGCTTGACGTGGTTCGCCGGCTTCAGAGTGTGGACGCTCCGGACGTCGACATCGTCGATCACGAGTTGGGTCAACACGCCCTGGTCGATCTTCCGGCCAACAACCGTGGCCGTGACACCCTCGCGGACACTCTCCACGACCGGCTGTGGTGACTTCGCCTTGCCCTTGTAGACGACCCGCGTCACGAACTGCTGGTTGCGGCTCGACGCCAGGTGGACAGGGGTCTGCGCCAGTCCCTTGACGGCCGAGGGAGCCTCGGCTGCGGCGTGAGCTTCGGCAGGAAGGCGGTCGATGAAGTCGTCTGGGCAGGTCCAGACGCTGACGGCGTTGTGCTGGGCGACCGGCTTGAGCCCGATTCCCGCATCGCGCCAGGCGAGGCCGCGAACTTCGACGGTGCGGAACCGGTACGTGATTTCGGGCTTGGGATCTTCCATCGGAGCGCCCAGGCCCATCGCGGCGAGAGCCAAGGCCAGACTTTCCAGTGAGACACCCATGCGTCGACCTCCGTTTCGGCTTCCTCAAAGTCCATCCATGCGGCTTGCTCCAGCCGTCCCGGCCGGTGCGGCGCGGATCATACGTCGGTGCGACGGCTCGGTCAATCGCGACTCTCGGCCATCTGAGGTTCGAACTTTAGGGATTCCGCTCAAAGGGATTCGTCGTTCAAGGCGGCTGGAAATCGGGACGCCGGCAACCGACAATCTGTTTGGGGAAGTGGTCTCGGCGAACGTCACGACGACGGCCGCGGCTGGAACGAGGATGGTCAGGAAGGTTATGTCGCCGAACACGCTCTCGCGAACGGAAAACCTGGATCGGCTCCGCGCCAGGGAGACATGGGACGTCGTCATCATCGGCGGGGGGGCGACCGGGCTGGGAGCAGCCGTCGACGCGGCTTCACGCGGGTATCGAACTCTCGTGCTTGAGGCTCTCGATTTCGCCCACGGCACCTCCAGCAGAAGCACGAAGCTGGTCCACGGCGGCGTTCGGTATCTCGCCCAGGGAAACGTCCCCCTCGTTCGAGAGGCTCTTCACGAGCGAGGGCTGCTCATCAGGAATGCACCGCATCTCGTTCACTCGCGGGATTTCATCGTCCCGGCCTATCGCTACACGCAGTTGCCTTTCTACGGTGTTGGGTTGTGGCTCTACGACCGTCTCGCGGGCCGACTCAGCCTGGGGCGCTCGCAATGGCTGTCACGGAAGGATGTGCTGAAGCGCGTCCCCACGGTCCGCGATGAAGGCCTGCGCGGCGGCATCCTCTACACCGACGGCCAGTTCGACGACGCCCGGCTTGCCGTGACGCTGGCCCGAACCGCGGCTGATCTCGGAGCCTCGGTCCTGAATCACGTCGCCGTCGTCGGGATGATCAAGGAACTGGGCAGAACGGCCGGAGTCAGGGCGCGGGACGCCGAGACAGGCGAGGAGTTCGAGGTCCGCTCCAAGGCGGTCGTCAACGCGACGGGCGTCTACGCTGACGCCGTTCGGCGGCTCGACCAGCCTGACGCCTCTGCGCTCCTCGCTCCCAGTCAGGGGGCGCACATCGTCCTGGATCGGTCGTTCCTGCCTGGCGACGCGGCGATCATGATCCCCAAAACGGATGACGGCCGAGTCCTGTTCGCCATCCCCTGGCACGACCGCGCACTGATTGGGACAACCGACGTACCGCTCTCCGACATCCCTCGAGAGCCACGACCGCTCGCCGAGGAGTTGGAGTTCCTCCTGGAACACGCGGACCGCTATCTGACCAAAGCCCCGTCCGAGGCCGACGTGCGAAGCCAGTTCGCCGGCCTTCGTCCGCTCATCAATTCTGACGTAGGCCGAGGCGGACAGACCAAGAAGCTCTCCCGTGAGCACGCCGTCGTCGTCTCCGATTCGGGCCTGATCACGATCACCGGGGGCAAGTGGACGACTTATCGCGTGATGGGCCGCGACGCCGTCGACCACGCCATCGAGATCGGCGGACTCCCCGTCAAGACATGCTCCACGGAGTCGCTCAAACTCCACGGCTGGACCGATCGACCGGCCCCAATCGACGAAACGCTCGCGATTTACGGCTCGGAGTCGTCCGAGATCCAGTCCCTTGTTGCGTCCTCGCCCCAGCTCGGGCGAAGGTTGCACGAATCGCTGCCGTACATCGAGGCCGAGGTCATCTGGGGCGTTCGACACGAGGCCGCGCGAACCGTGGAGGACCTGCTCGCCCGCCGGACCCGTTCGCTGTTCCTGGACGCCCGCGCCTGCATCGCCGCGGCACCTCGGGTCGCCGAGCTCATGGCCGGGGAACTTGGCCGTGACTCCGGCTGGCAGGTCGATCAAGTCGCACGGTTTCGTGAGCTTGCGTCGACCTACCTGCCCCCCTCGCAGAACGGCTCCTGAACGGTCAGCGCCAGAAGCAGTTCATGGGGTCCTTGGCGATGTACTCCAACGCGTCGTCCAGACCGAGGATGACGTCGCCGAAGTCGCCGATCGTCCGCCAGCGTTCGTGGAAGACGCTCCAGTACAGGACGGCGAAGCGGCCGTCAGGCCTGGGACGAAGCCGGGCGATCGGTTCGCCGCAGTCGTCGCGAAACAGCGTGTAACCGTGCCGGTCCTTCCGCACGCCGACGCCGCCCCCCATCCTGTCGTTGAACGCCCCAATCCGACTCTCGACGAAGTCGAGGATGATCGGCTCCTCGGCGACTGCGACGCCGGCACCGATCGCGTGCCCGCGACCCTTTCCCGAAGGCGACTTACGTGCTTTCATCGTCTGAAATCCGGTGCGACCCGGTCCTCCGCGACGTCAGTCGAGATCGAACCGCGCATCCTGCGCCGGCGCGTCGTTCCTACAAATCATCACGACCCGCCCGATGGTCCCGCAAGAAAAATCCGGCTCATTCACCCGACATTTGTTCAGATTATGGTAGAGCAAGACGCTGATTTGGCAAGGGCTGGCTACGCGCGCCAGGGGGGAAAGGACTTGTCACGGAGGTCCCTCGGGCCGACTCTAGAGATATCTCGGAAACCGCGACGACCCGTTGGGGTCCGCGACTGCCCGACGATTCTCTTCAGGAGCCGCCTCCCGGACCGCTCCGGGAGTCGGGAATGATCATGTCTGACCAAACGCTGCTGACCCTGTGGGACGACGTTCGCGCCAAGACCCTGGACGTGCTGAAGGGCCTGGACGACGTACACGCAAGATGGGCGCCTCCCAACCTGCATAATTCGTGCTTGTGGCACGCAGGTCATAATTATGTGGTGGCGGAATTCCTGGCTTCGCGGACTCTCCACCTGACGCCGAATCTTCCCGCGGGCTGGCAGAAGATGTTCAGTTGGGAAAGCAACCCCGCGCACACGCATCCCGAAGACTGGCCGCCGCTGTCGATCGTGGCGTCCGCCCTCTCCGAGCAACATCGCCGACTCCGCGAGGCCTATGCGGCGCTCACACCGGAGAAGCTCGACACGGCCGATCCCGGCAAGCCGGAACGCTCGACGCGTCGTACGCTGCTGATCGCCATGCAGGACGAATCGCGGCACACCGGCGAAATCATGCTGCTCCGCAAGCTCATGACCCGGACGTTCATCGTGCCGGGGACGACGATCGCCTGACCTCGCCCGCGACCTGATCGCGAACCGTTCCGAGGCGACTCGCCAGCACGGAGGCGAGCGCCTCGGCGGCGACCTGATGACCTTCCTCGGACCAGTGGACGTCGTCGGGAAGATAGACGAGCTTTCCTCCCTCAGCCGCCCGACGCATGGGCGTCGTGAGGTCGACGAAGACCACATCCGGTCCTAGCTTCTCCACCAGGCTGCGGAAGTCTTTGGGAAGCTCGTCGAACGGCCAGGCCGGGCAGGGAGAATCGGCCTGGAAGCGACAGAGGTCGCGATAGATCCTCAGCTTGGCAGGCACGAAGGCGACGACGAGAGCGACGCCGTTCTCGCGGCAGAGGTCGCTGACGCCGGACAGGATCGTCTGCACTCGCCCGACCTCCTCCGAATTCCCCCTCGGGAATTCTGGCCCCCCCGAACCGTGCTGAACGCCGGTGTCGAAGTACATGCGGACCTCCTGTCCGCCGGCCGTGACGAACAGCCCCGCGTGCGCCTCGGCCGACCGAGTCGGGCTGGGGTGAATGACGTTTCTAAGCAGGAATCCTGACCCGTTTCGCACGAAGCTGCGGCCGTACGTCGCCGCACCGCGAGGGTGATCGAGGACGTGCTGGGCGCTCTTTCGATTCGCGTCGTACTCGTGGAGATCCTGGAGATCGTTCCCCTCGTAGAATGCCCAGACGCAGACGTCAGGCTTGAGGGGAATCGCGAACCGCTGTGCGACGACGGCTTCCTGCTGCGGGCCGTAGCCCGTGCGCCCCAGATTCGCGACGCTCCTCCCCGTGAGCTCCGCCAACCTGGCCGTCATCAACTGCTTGGCGGCGACGTGCAGACCCTCGATGATCGAGTCCCCAATCACAACGACGTCAGCGCGTTCGAAGTCGACGGGGTTGCGGAAGCCGTGCTCGTCGGTGGAGAGTTCGCAGACGTACCGCCGCCAGGGTGTCGCGCCGCGAAGACCGTAGAGTTCGGACCCATCGTAGCGGAATCTCGTCTCCTCATGAGGCTCACGGACATAAATCAAATCGGCATCGGGGGCGTTGCCCGTTCGCAGCCAGGACGGCGTCGGCGTGGCGAAGACGACTCGATAATCGATCAAGCCGAAGTAGGCCGGCAACTCGACGGCGGTCAGGATCAGTCCCACGACCCCGGTGCAGAGGGCGAAGCGGGCGAGCGTCCCGCCCGTTCCGTGCCTGGAGAAGACGAAGAACGGCCCCCAGGCCGCGAGGTAAGTTAAAGCAACCAGACCGATCAGATGCTCCGGGTTCGTGTCGAAGGCCCCGAGCCCAAGTCGAAGCGCCGAGACGACGGCGATCACCCAGATCGCATGGACACCCCATTTCACCGCGCGATTCCCTGCCGACATCGCGACCACGCCTCCCTCGCCCTCGAATCCATGCGACGGAATCGGATTAGGCGACAACAGTCGATTCCTGTCAACGCAAACCGACTGGGTGCACAAAATGAAGTTCAGGCAAAGTTTATGCTTTGGGCTTATCATCAGCGTGTGCTAGATTGACCGTGCGATGGATGCTCCGCTGTCTCCTGCTCGAACATCGTCGACCTCGGACCTGCCGGCCGCCGACGTCGACCTGAGTGCACACCGCCAGGGGCCGGCCCCATGCTCTCTCGCGCGCCGGGTCGTGGCGCAAGGATTCATGGCGGCCGGCCTGGTGGTCACAGCGATCTCCGCCCGAGCGGACCTGCCCTATGATCGTGAGCCCATCAACTACCTGAGCGCTCAGGCTCACGATCCCGTCGCCGAACTCAAGACGCTCGTCGAATCGAAGAAGGTCGTTCTTGAGAAGGAAGGACCGCAAGGCTACCTTCGCGCGGTGCTCAAGGCCCTGGACGTCCCCGTTTCGTCGCAGGTTCTGGTCTTCTCCAAGACCAGCTTTCAACCGTCGCGGATCTCGCCCAAAACGCCCCGGGCGATCTACTTCAATGACGACGTCTACGTCGGCTACGTCCAGCACGGCGAGGCGATCGAGTTCTCGGCGTCGGACCCGCAACTCGGCGGCGTTTTCTACACGCTGACCGACGCTGAGGAAGGCGCCGAACCTGCGATCGAGCGCCGAACGCACGACTGCCTGTTGTGCCACCTCTCCGGCAGGACCGAGGAAGTGCCAGGCCATCAGGTCCGGTCGATGAAGACCGAGCCTTCCGGCCGCCCGGTCTTCAGCGCGGGCAGCTTTGCCAGCACCCACGACAGCCCGCTCGGCGAGCGCTGGGGAGGCTGGTACGTCACCGGCAAGCTCAGCGGTCAGGCCCACATGGGGAACCTTCTGACTCGCGGGGACGAGGCCGACGTCCGCAAGAATGCGAAGGCGGCCTCGGACGTGCTCGACCTCTCCAGTCGGCTGGATCTGAAGCCCTACCTCTCCCCGCACAGCGACGTCGTCGCACTCCTGGTGCTGGAACATCAGGTGAAGATGCACAACCTGCTCACGGTCGCCAACTATCAGGGGAAGCTGGCGCTGCAGTATGCGAAGGATATGAACAGGGCCTTCGGCGAGCCCGAGGGAACGATCTCCGAAGGGACGGCCCGACGCTTCGACGGCCCCGCCGAGGCGATCGTGCGGTACATGCTCTTCACCGAGGAGGCCCCGTTGTCGGGCGCCATCGAGGGGACCTCCACCTTCGCCGCCGACTTCACAAGTCGCGGCCCTCGCGATGATCGAGGCCGTTCGCTGCGGGACTTCGACCTGAACACTCGCATGTTCAAATACCCGTGCAGCTATCTGATCTACTCCAAGGCGTTCGACGCCCTCCCCACGCCGATCAAGGATCGAACTTACCGACGACTCTGGGAGGTGCTCACCGGTCGCGACCGCTCGAAAGCCTTCGCGCGACGGACGGCTGAGGAGCGCCGGGCGATCCTCGAGATCCTCCTGGCGACCAAACCGGGACTCCCTGATTACTGGCGCGAGCCAGGCTGAACTCCTCAGTTCGTCGACTCGCGACGATTGCCGACCGGATAATCCCGCGATAACCTGTTGGGATCGGGACCAGCCACCGTCCCGAGGCGACGTCACGCCTCCACCGCCCCGCCTTCCAGGGTCCAGCCCATGCCGAAAACGACCTCGCCCGACCGCCGCTCGCGGACGCTCGTCTGGTGCCTGTTCCTCGGGATCGTCACGCTGCTTTCGGCAGACTTCATTCGCGCCCAGGTTCTCCATCGGGAGACGCAGACGGACGACGCGCCGAAGCCCACGCAGAACGCCGGCGTCTACGCACGCAACAACCTCATCGCCTGGTGCATCGTCCCGTTCGACTCCAAGAAGCGGAGTCCTGAGGATCGCGCGGCGATGTTGGAACGGCTGGGCTTCAAGCATTTCGCCTATGACTGGCGGGCCGAACACGTCCCGACGTTCGACGCCGAGGTCGAGGCCCTCAAGCGTCATGGCGTCGCGCTCGACGCCTTCTGGTGCCCCGGTGAACTGAACGACGACTCCCGGCGCATCCTGGACGTCCTCAAGCGCCACGGTGTGAAGGCCCAGCTTTGGGCGATGCTGGACCTCGGGGTCGATCGGGTCGCCGGCGAGGAGCAAGAGCGTCGCGTCTCGGCGGCCGCCGCCAAGCTGGCGCCATTGGCTCGTGCGGCCAACGAGATCGGCTGTTCGGTGGGGCTCTACTGTCACGGAGGGTGGTTCGGCGAGCCCGAGAATCAGGTGGCGATCATCGAACGCCTCAAGAAGGACGGCCTGACGAACGTAGGCATCGTCTACAACCTTCACCACGGGCATGACCAACTTGATCGTCTGAAGTCGCTTCTGCCTCTTATGAAGCCGCACCTGTTCACAATCAGCATTAACGGCATGGACACCGGCGGCGATCGCGTCGGTCGCAAGATCCTGCCTCTCGGACAGGGCGAGCGCGACGTGGAAGTCCTTCGCCTCATCCGCGACAGCGGGTACGCCGGCCCAATCGGCATTCTGGGCCACACGCAGGACGACGCCGAGGATCGACTGCGCGACAACCTCGACGGTCTCGACTGGCTCGTCCCGCAACTCGACGGCGCCGCCCCTGGGCCGAAGCCGAAGCCTCGGACCGTCGTCCCGCCGCGCCCCGCTCCGTCGCCCGCCGCTGCGGCCGCGGGTCTTTCTGCGGTGCAGGCGTTGGAGGTTGCGTCGGCGCTCGACTCGGCCCGCAAGACGGGCGACCCCACGCGAGGGGCCGTGGTCTTCACCGACGTTCGATTCACCTGCTTCTCCTGCCACAAGGTCGGCGATCAGGGCGGGAGCGTCGGTCCGGAACTGACTGCGTTGACGAAAGACGCCAGCCCCGAGGAGATCGCTGCGTCCGTCCTCTGGCCCAAGCTCAAGGTGAAGCAGGGCTACGAGGCGTTCGCCTACGGCCTGGAAGACGGCCGATTCGTCCAGGGATACAAGGTCGGCGAGACGGCCGACGCCCTCAAGATCCGCGACGCCGCGCTCGACAAGGTGGTCACCATCAAGAAGTCCGAGGTCGAGGAATCGAAGTCCGTCGGCACGCTCATGCCCGACGGGATCGCCGCGACGATGTCGCCCCGGGAACGCTCCGACCTGCTGAGTTTCCTGCTGACCCTCGGCGCACCGGGAGCTTCGCCCCCCGCCTTGACGATCCCAAGCCACGACCACACGGCGGCGACCTTCGAGTACGACACCAAGCCGCTTCAGCCCGAGTACTACACGAACGCCGGCGACTTCGTGAACCGAAATCGGCTCTTCGACTTCTACGCAAAGGAGGCCGACCACTTCCGCAAGATGCCGAATCCGCCTGGACTCTTGCCGGTGTACAAGGGCCTCGACGGCGGCAAGTCGGGCCACTGGGGCAACCAGAACGAGAGCACCTGGGCCGATGGCCGCTGGAACGAGTCCGACATGGGCTCGGTGCTCGGCGGCGTCTTTCGGGGTGACGGCGTGACCATCCCCAAGGCCGTCTGCCTCCGCCTCGGCGACAAGGGCGAGCTTTCCGCGTGCTTCAATCCCGAGACGCTCCGCTATGAGGCTCTCTGGTCGGGCGGATTCGTGAAGGTGTCCAGCGTTCGGCACGGCTTCATGGAAGGGCTGATGCTCGACGGTAAGCCGCTCCCGAAGCCTGAAGGCGCCTCGCCCTCGAATCCGTTCGTCTACAAGGGCTATTTCCGCCACGGCAAACGGGTGATCTTCTCGTATGCGATCGACGGCGAGGACTGGCTGGACGCCCCATGGGTCGACGACTCCGGTCGGTTCGTCTGCGAGGCCGGCCCCGCCGCGACGCATCGCCTTCGCGAACTTACGAAGGGAGGCGGCGGCCGGCGATGGCCCGAGGCTCTCACCACCAAGGGTCGGCGCGGCACCTCGAAGCCGTTCGCGATCGACACGATCGAGCCCCCCTTCCAGAACCCCTGGAAGTCGCTGATGTTCTTCGGCGGCCTCGATTTTCTCCCGGACGGCACCGCCTTCCTGTGCACGATGGAGGGAGACGTCTGGCGCGTCGAGGGGATTGACGACGAGCTTTCCAAAGTCGTCTGGCGTCGATACGCCTCTGGCCTGCACCAGGCGCTGGGGCTCGTGATCGCCGAGGGGAAGGTGTACGTCATCGGTCGCGACCAGATCACCGAGTTGCAGGACCTCGACGGCGACGGCGAGGCCGACTTCCATCGCTGCATCAACAACGCCTACCTCACCTCGCCCGCCGGCCACGACTTCGTCTGCGGGCTTCAACGAGACGCCGCCGGCAACTTCTACACGGCCTCCGGGCCGGAAGGCGTCCTCCGCATTCCGGCCGACGGCGGTCGCCCTGAAGTGCTCGCCACCGGGTTTCGAAATCCGGATGGGATCGGGCTGACGAAGGCGGGAGTCCTGACGGTCCCGCAGTCGGAGGGCGAGTGGGTCCCCACGTCCCAGGTCTGCGAGATCAAACCGGGCTCTCACTACGGTTACAAGGGCCCGAGGAACGGCGAGGTCCCCGCCCTGCCTCTGGTTTATCTGCCGCGCGGGATCGACAACTCCAGCTCCGAACAGGTCGAGGTGACGAGCGACCGCTGGGGGCCGTTCCAGGGGGATCAGGTTCACCTCTCGTTCGGGGCCGGCGGCGCGTTCCTGCTGCTTCGCGACGAGGTCGACGGCCAGGCGCAGGGGGCCGTCGTACCAATCCCCGGCGATTACCTTTCGGGCATCCATCGGGGACGATTCAACCCCCGCGACGGCCAGTTGTACGTCGTCGGCCAGGCCGGCTGGGGGACGTACACCTCGCTCGACGGCTGCTTCCAGCGGCTCCGCTACACGGGCGATCCGATCCAGGTTCCTCGTTCGATCCACGCGGTCGAGAACGGCGTCGTGCTGAAGTTCAACCTGCCGATCGACTCGACCGCGCTGGCTCAGCCGGGCTCGTGCTTCGCCCAGGTCTGGAACTACCGTTACAGCCCGAATTACGGATCGAAGGAGTATTCGACCCGCCACCCTGGCACGCCCGGCCACGACGTTCTGCCGATCCGATCGGCCCACATTGTCGAGGACGGCAAAACGCTCTTCCTGGAGATGCCCGAACTGCAACCGGTGGACACACTCCACATGCGACTGGATATCGGCGGTGGAGCCCCGCAGGAGATGTTCGCCACGATCCACAAGCTGGCGCCGCCCTTCACGTCGTTCGAGGGCTACCGACCAGAACCGAAGACGATCGCGGCGCATCCACGACTGGCCGACATGGCTGCGCTGAACGTCAAGCGTCCGGCGAATCCGTGGGCCGCCAAGATCGACAAGGCTCGGACCGTCGATATCTCCGCGGGCAAGAACCTGACCTTCACGAAACCGGCGATCAAGGTGAAGGCCGGCGAGATCATCCGACTCAGGTTCATGAACCCTGACGTCGTCCCGCACAACTGGGTGCTGCTCAAACCCGGCACGCTGGCGAAGGTCGGTGACCTCGTCAACAAGGTCATCTCCGAGCCCGATGCCGCCATCCGGAGCTACATCCCCAAAACCGACGACATCCTGTTCTACATCGACGTCGTCGAGCCGACCTACGAGGCCTCGATCTACTTCAAAGTCCCCGATACCCTGGGTCGGTATCCTTACCTCTGCAGCTTCCCCGGCCACTGGATGGTCATGAACGGCGTGATGACCGTTGAGTGACGAGGCCGTTGGCTTCGAATTGGGTTGGTTCGCCGGCGTGAGGGAACCCGTACTGTCGTCGCAACTCTTTTCCGAGAGGCTGATTGCAGCGCCGCTGCGGCTTCGGGAATTGGGTTCCTTTGGCCGATTTTCGGACGCCCTCCGCAGAGTACAACCAGCCCGCTTCGGACGCCATTTTCGAGTTGAGAGTTGAATTCGAGTGTGGTGGCCACGCTTGCGTGACCTTGGCACCCTGCGCTGTCTCTCTTCGGTGGTGTTCAGTGAGGAATGTCGGATTTCGCGCATCGCGACGCGACCCTCAATAGACACTCGGACGTACCCAGGCCGCGCGAACGACCGTCGGCGGAGTTGCGCCTCCTATCGATATCTGGGGCTCGGGATGCCGTGCTTGCGCGCGAATCCGCAGGGGAATCGGCGGATTGAGGATCGCGTCATAGCGATTCGGGGGGTCGCTCAGTAGGCTTCGCCGTCGAGGATTTCGCCGTCGAAGCGGTGGGCGAGGGCGCGGAGGACCGAACGGTCGATCCGCGCCTTGAGGAAGTGGACGGAGCCGTCGCCGAAGAGGAAATTCGCACCGTTGTTGTGCTGAGATGCAAATCCGCCGACGAGGTCCGAGGAAAGCTCGCCGTTGTCGATCATCGACTGGAGGACGACCGGGTCGAAGCGGTCGCCCCGAGAAAGTCCTCCCGGCCCTGGGCTCTTCCTCAGCGCGACGTCCGGCGCGTGTTCGTCGTTGACGCCCCAACCGGCGTTGCGGAGGGTGGCCGTGGTCCCCATGGCCCACGTGCCGAAGGTCATCGAGTAGCGCGTTTCGCCCAGCAGAATCGTCGACGCAGGGCCGTCGACAAGGTCGCGTCGGGCGATTCGACTGTTGAGGAAGAAAACGCCGTGGTCGTCCACGTCGATCGGCTTCTCCACGTCGTTGTGGCACCCCGCGTAGTTCGCCCCGCTGGAGATCGCGCTGGACGGGCAGAGGAAGGTGTTGATCCGCATCTTGGTCGCCGTGGTGTTGCCGTCGGCGTAGACGCCCAGAGTGAAGTTGATGTTGTGATAAATGTTCTTCTGCTCCATGAACGGCAGGAGCTGCGCCGCCCAGCCGAAGCGGTAGCCGACCGGGTTGGCGTCGATCGGTCCCTGGAAGTCGACGACGCCCGGGGGATACACCCGGTGCGCTGATGCATAGTTCTCGAGAGCCACGCCCAGTTGATACAGGTTGTTGGTGCACTGGACCCGTCGCGCGACCTCGCGCGACGACTGCACGGCGGGCAGCAGCAACGCGATCAGGACGCTGATGATGCAGACCACCACCATGAGTTCCACCAGCGTGAACGCCTTGCGGGGCTCAGTACGCAGCGTCATCGATCTCCTCCCCGTCGTTCCGATTCCCCAGCCGGCGGTAAACGCTCTGCTCGATCGACGCTCGGATGAACCTCACCGACCCGTCCCCAAACGCGAAGATCGCTCCATTCCCCAGATGTCGACTCCCGAACCCGCCGACATAACCCGGGGGGATTGAGACCGTCCCCGCCTTCAGTAACGACTCCAGGGCCTCGGGCGTCTGCGCCGATGATTGCCACGCCGTCGATCGAGCCAACTCGCCAAGAGCCTCCACCTCCACACCGTTGATCGCAGCCCCCGTGTTTCGCAGCGAGGTCCGGCCGCTCGCCAGGAAGCAGGAGGCGGTCGGGGCGGCGACCTCGCCGACGAAGAACGTCTGCGAGAGGCCGTCGGCGACGTCCGCCATTCGGACCCGGCTGTTGAGGAAGAAGACGCCGTGGTCGTCCACGTCGATCGTCTTCTCCACATCGTTGTGGCAGCCGACGTAGCTCGTCAGACCGGGCAGCGGGATCGAACGCGGCGTGAGCGGCTGCCCGAGGAAGTAGGCATAGGCAGGGTCGTCCCTCGGGTAGGAGTCCGGACAGGCCAGAGCGCTGATCCTGCAATTGGCCGCCGTCATGTTAGCGGCGTGCTCCACGGTCACTTCGAAGTTCAGCGTCTGGTAGATGCCGTACTGTTCCATGAAGGGAAGGAGCGAGCCGATCCAATCGATCCGATGGCCAGCCGTCCCCTCCGTCAACGGATGCGTCGAGGCGACCGCTCCGGGGGGGAGAACCGAATGCGTCTCGTAATAGCTGTTGAGCGCCAGGTGGATCTGCTTCAGGTTGTTCATGCACTGGATCCGTCGAGCCGCCTCGTTGCCGGCGTGGAAGGCCGACAGCATCAGCGAGAGGATCACGGCGATGATCCCCAGCACGACGATCATCTCAATCAGGGTGAAACCCGACCGGCGTCTCATGGAACGCTTCTCCTGCCGAATTCGCCCGGTCAGTAAGAGTCGGCGCTGAGCATCTCGCCGTCGGCGCGATTGGCCAGGCACCGGTAGACCTCGTGCTGGATGGACGACTTGATGAACCGCACGGCGCCGTCGCCGAAGAGGAAGTTGCAACCTCCGGGATGGGCGCTGGAGAAACCGCCGACGAACTTCATCGCGGCATCTCCCGTCGCGTTCTGGGCCATGAACGTTCCTGGATCGATCGGGCCCGTCGTGGTCCAGATCTGCTGAGTGGACGCGGCGTTGGGAAACGTCCCCATGTTGCGAAGGCTCGCCCGAGTGCCCGAGGCCCAGCCCAGGTCGATGCCGTCGTTTCGCTTCTCGCCGACGAACAGGGTCTGGCTCGTGCCGTCGGGGACTTCCTCATAGCGGATCAGGCTATTGAGGAACAGGACGCCGTTGTTGTCGGCCGCGATCGGAGCCTCGACGTCGTGATGGACGCCCGCGTAGTTCGTCGCCGGAATCCCCTGAGCGTTCCGCCACTTGAGGGTGTTGTCCGACGGGCAGAGAAACGACTGAACCAGCTTGCTGCGCGTCGTTCCGTTCGTGGCGTCGTAGACGGAGACGTTCAGGTTGAAGTGATTGTAGATATTCTTCATTTCCATGTACGGCGTCAGCCTCGTCAGCCAGTTGAAGCCGTACCCCTTGGGCTGGTCGAGCACAGGTCCCTTGCCGTCGTCGACGACGCCGGGGGGAAGCGTCTCATAGGAACCCTCGTAGTTGTGCAAGGCCAGGCCCAACTGCATCAGGTTGTTGACGCAGGTGACTCGACGAGCGGCCTCGCGGGCGGCCTGCACGGCCGGCAGCAACAGAGCCACCAGCACAGCAATGATGGCGATGACGACCAGCAGCTCGATCAGCGTAAACGCCGATCGCGGTGGGCCGGGTGAATGAAAAGGTCGTTCTCTCATCGTCGAACTCCTCGATCGCTCAATAGGCTTTCACGGCAGCATGATTTCCCGGCTCGATCGCACCCGGCGCGGCGGATCCGGCGGATAGTCGGCCTGCACTTTCAGTTTCTTCCGGTTTTCGCCGGGCGATCCGACCACCTCGATCGTCACCACAGCGGCCGATTTGCCTCCGGACGAGTCCGCCCCCAAAGCCTCGGCCGGAACGTCCCAGCGCTCGCCGGTGTAGTTGGGGTCGCTCGAGAGCTTCGCCAGGGCTCGGTCGAGCCCTGCGTCCGCGAGCAACTCAGACTGGAGCGCCAGTTCGTGGGAACGAGTCCGCTGGTGATAGGCGACGCTCACGCGGACGAGCGACGCCGCGACGAGGGAGATGACGAACAGCAGGACCAGCACGACGACCGACGTCAACCCTCGTCGGCGAGACCGCCTCGATCGGGCGTTCACGGCCTGCCTCCTTCCGCCTTCCGGGCCGAAGCCGCCGTCTTGCCGACGAGCGCCTCAACCTCGACCGGACGGATCGGATCGACCCGATCCTGCCGCGGTTGGACGTCGACCGAGAGCACGGCGAACCGGCGGCCGTTGATCTCGCGAAGGGCGAGCCTCGCCCCTGCTGAGCCGGGTATCCGGTAGGCTTCGTGAGCCGTATCCTTGCCTTCAACGACGACGGCTCGCGTCAATTCGCCGTGATCGTCCACGCGGTACTCGACTCGTCCGAGCCGCAGCACGCGGCCGTCGAGGGCAGCCTCGCGGGACTGATGAACGTCGTTGCGGAACCGACCCGAGAGGCGGGCGATGGTCTCCGTCCGCTCGAACGCGGAGCGGCCGTCCGTCTCCAGTCGCATCGTCAGCCCCAGGAGCATGACCGAGATCCCCAGCATCGCGGCGACGGCCGCCATCGTGACCATCAACTCGACGAGCGAAACGCCGCGTCGCGAGCCGGCCGATCTGTAGAACGTGAGAGTGCTCACGCCCCCTCCTTCCGCCGATGAATCCAGGTCGTCAGCCGAACCGGCGTCGACCAATCGCCGGCGGCGTTGCGCCAGCGGAGTTGCACGGAGATCCGCTTGGAATCGACGCCGCCCGCCGCGTCGGCGGCGACGACCTCCGCTTTCAGGTCGGCGGACGGAAGCCCCTGCGCCTCGGTGGACAACTTCAGACCGTCGACCGGCCCCGACTTGAGTTCCTCGAACCGCCTGGCGGCGAGACGCTCAACCTGGTTCGAGACCTCGTTCGCGGCGATCATGCGACGGTCCCAGTTGCGTCGGGCGTTTGCGACCGAGCTGATCGCCTGAACGACGATCGTCATGGCGAGCATCAGCATGAATGCCGACATCGCCGTTTCCAGCAGCAGCGACCCACGCCGGGTCGACCGCCTCCTCGAAGCAGTCATCCCGAGAGCCTCGCGATCAGTGTGACCAGGGGAGTGAAAAAACCGACGGCCAGGAACAACACGAGCGCCGCGATCGCCACGATTACGATGGGCCAGAACGCCTGGGAGAGCATCGCAATCTTGAGTCTCTGACGCCGATCGATGGCGTCAGCCAGGTCGTTCATGGCCCAGGGGAGATTGCCGACCGCCGAGGAGGTCGCCAGCACCTCGTGATCGGTCGTATTGATGAGCTTCTCCCGCCTCAACGCTTCGCGCCAGTCCATGCCGTGAAGGGCGTTCTGCTCAGCCCGAGCCAACCTTCGACGAACCCAGCTGACCGGGTATCGCGCAGCCAGGGTATGAAGGCCCTTCTCGATCGGCTGACCAGACTCGGCGCACATCGAGAGCGATCGCAGGATCGTCGCGGAGTGGCGTCGGGGGAAAAGACGGCCGAGGATCGGCATTTCGAACATCGTGCCGGACGTGAGCGCGATCGGGATCATCAGGAGCAGCGTCAGGGTCAACAACGGAAGCCAGATCGGCACGAGAAATCGGACGGCCCAGTGCGAGGCCGTGATGATCGCCCGGGTCGTCGCCGGCAGTCCCACGCCGAAATCGTTGAATATCGCCTCGAACTTCGGAACGATGAAATACAACAGGAAGCTCGTGATGGTTTGGGCCATCATCAAGACGACCAGCAAGTAGCTGGCCTGCGACGCCAGGGTCTGGCCGAGCGTCGATCGCGACGCGTGCACCGCGGCCGCGCGACGGAGCGCCGGGGCGAGTCGTCCCGCTTCCTCGCCGACCTCGACCAGGATGTTGGCGTCGGGCGATGACAGGCCGCGGATCGACCGAAGGGCGTGCGACAGAGGAGCGCCCTGGCTCAGCATCACGGCCAACTTCAGTACTCGGCGACGGAAACGCCCGCGGTACTGGTTTGCGAACGCCTCCACGGTGGTCGCCAGCGGCATCTTGTGTTCGGCGGCGATCGCCAGCATCCAGAGCAACGAGTAACGCTGGCCGGAGGCCCCCCGGATGGTCGTGAAGATCCAACCGATGAATATCGCGAACAGCAGCATGATGAGCAACACGCCCAGCCAGCCGCCGATCACCAGGAAGGCCCAGAACAGGACCGCCGCGAAGAAGACCGCGACGATCATGTGCCAGAGCTTCCAGGGCTCGTATTCGGCCAGGCTCGACTGAAGCTCCTCGGGCTTCGGAAGCTTCAAATTCGAGCCCCCCATGTCGTACTCGGCGCTCATCTCAGCGTCTCCGCAGCTCAGCGACCAGCGCGGTGAGCGTCCCCAGCACCGTCAGCCCGATCGAAACGGCGGAGGCAGCCAGCAGGCCGATGACGATCTCCGCGTGGGACGCCCCCGATCGCGAGAGGGCTCGCACCGCGAGAATCAGGACGGCCGGCGCAGCGAGGTAACAAAGGCCCTGGCCGATCCGCGCCGGCAGCAGGTCATCCGAGAGTTGCAGCGATGCGATGCGGGACAAGGCTTTCATCGTTTCGACCTCCGGTTCGGCGACACGGGCGGCTCAGCCCGAAAGCTTGGATATCAGGGTCAGCAGCGGTAGGAACAAACCCACGACGACGATGAACACGCCCCAGAAAACGAAGACCATCGCCATGAAGCCGACGACGGCCCCCCCCCAACCGGCCTCGGCCCTGGCTCGCGCCTGGAACGTTTCGCCGGCCATGTGAAGGACCTCGGCGATCGACTCGTGGCTCTCAGCCCACTTCAGGAGTCGGGGAAGTCCTTCCGGCATGACTCGTCGGACGGTCTTCAGGCCGTAGCCCACGTCCAGAAGGTCGCCCAACGGCGGCGCCTCCGGGGCTCCGTTCGGCTTCCCGAGATGGTCGAACGGGCCTTTACTCGGTGCGGAGGTCGGCAAACCCGTCATCGCGTAGGAGAGCGTCGCGCCCTCCTCGACGCTCCTCGCCATGGCGCGACAGGCGATGGCCATGTCATGGTCGTCCACGCCGTCGCCGGTCAATCGCAGGGCCTCCGGCAGCGGCAGATGCGCTTCCAGCAGGATGGCAAGCAGGTGACAGAACTCTGCCCACGAGGTGAGCCTCCAGAGAGGTCCCACAACGGGAAGCCGAGAGAACAGGCTGTTGCGGCGGCTCCGCGACATCGTCAGCCCCAGCAGGCTCCACAGGGCCAGGACCGCAATCCCCGCCGCGACCAGGATTGGCCAGGCGAACCGAACGGCGTGCGAGGACTGGAGCAGGAATTGCGTCAGCATCGGGAGAGGAACGCCGAAGTCCATGAAGATCTGCTCGAACTTGCCGACGATCATAAAGTCGACCAGGACGAACAGGACTCCGGCCATGAAGATGGCGAACAGCGGATAGGCCAGGCCGATCCAGAAGGTCCGCTTGAGCTCCGAGCCGACGCCCGAGACCGCGGCGAAACGGCCCAGCACGTCACCCAGATTTCCGGTTCGGAGTCCAGCCTTGATCAACCCCCGAAGGTGAGGAGGGACCTTGGCCGCCTCGGCCTCCACCGCCTGTTCCAGAGGCATGCCGCGCTCGATGGCGTCGGCCAGCTCACGGAGCGCCGCGCGGTAGGCGCGGCTGTCGGTCTCCTCGGCTAGTGCTCGCAGTCCGGGCCCCAGCGGCAGGCCCGAATCGGCCGCGCCGGCGACGTGCTGGGAGAGTCTCACCGCCTCCTCGGCGGTCAACCTCCCTCCGCTTGATCTGTCTTCTCCCGGCTCGTTCATGGCGGACGCGGCCTCGGCTACCGGACTGGCGAAGTTGACGATAGGCCGAGTCCTCAGGGACCGGCCAGTTCCTTCAGGAGACCCGTGAGGGGTAGAAAGAGCGTGAGGGCGTAGATCAGGGCGGCCGTCGCTCCGACGAAGACGACGATTAGCGATGGCAAAAGCGTTCGAAGCTTCGCCGCCCTGAGTGCGGCCCGCGAGCGATACATCGGCGCCAGGTTGCGAAGCGCCTGGACGACGGAACCCTCGGTTCTCCCATGAGCAAGCACCCAGCGGAGCATCGGCGAGAACGAGCTGGCCGAGCCTTCCACCACCGCCTGATCGGCGGGCCGGCCCGAACGCATCGCCTCGGCGATCTTGTGGGAATCGCCGATCAGCCCGGCCTCCCCCGTGGCCTCCGCGGCCAGCGTGACGGCGTCGGGATAGCCGATGCGATTCTCCAGCAGCAGGGCCAGAAGCTCGGCGAACGCCGCCGACCGATAGTCTCGGACCAGCGAGCGCATCCAGGGAAAGAGGCCCAGGAAGTTCCACGACCTGGCGTCAAACCATGACGCCTTCCCCGAGCGAACCCAGGCGAACGCAATCAGGACCAGCAGGACAGGCCAGATCGGCCACCAGGCCCAGGCCGTGCGCCCGACTCCATCAAGGATCTCAAGAGTACGCGTCGCCGGAAGGCCGAGATGGGCGAACGCGGAGACGAATCGGGGAACCAGGACGACGGCCACCCCAAGAAACAGGAAGTAGGCCAGCGTCGCGACCAGCAGCGGATACCAGAGCGCCAAACCCACCGCGTCGCGCGCCTCGGCATAGCCGCGGAGGTATTTCGACAAGCCCTCCAGAGCCGAGGCCACGTTCCCTGTCCTCGACCCGGCCTCGACCACGGCGCGGTAGAGCGGCGGGATCGTCCCCTTCTCCGCGTCCAGCGCCTCGACGAGCGTCTGGCCCCGTTCCATCCGCGCCGAGAGCTTCGAGGCGACCTGGCCAAGCCGGCCGGGGAGATCCTTGCCCGATCGACCCAGCCCGAACTCGAGCGGTGACCCAGCCCGCACCAGAGCCGCAATCTCCGCGTTGAGAGCGATCAACTCCTCGACGGTAATCGGCCGACCGCCCGCCTCGTCTGATCCGCCGCCGACCATCGGAATCCGCCTCCGCGCCTACGACAATTGTGACAGATTCAGGTCTATCACAATTGTCCCAGGAGGTCAAGCGGCGCGACTCGAAATTCGGACTTTTGTCCGAGGGCAAAGTGTCCCCTCAGTCGGGGATGGGCAGGTCGCCGCCCATGCCCAGGACGCGGCGGACCTCGGCCGGCGAGGTGCTCCCCTGCTCCACGGCCTCGCGAGCGCGGACCCAGCGCGTGGTCATCCCGGCGGCGACGGCCAATTCTTCCATGCGACGGACGTCGGCCCGTTCGAGCACGGCGCGACCCAGATCGTCGTCGAGCGGCGGCAGCATTTCGGCCAGGACGAGTCGCCCGCTGTAGCCGGTCCCCTTGCAGGCCGCGCAGCCGACCGGAGCACGAGCGGAGCGGACAGGGAGGCCGAGGAATTCGGCCCGGTCGCCGATCGGCTTCGAGCACTCGGCGCAGAGTCGGCGGGCCAGCCGAAGAGCGACGACCGCGCGGAGGCCGCTGCGGATGGCGTAGGGTTCAATCCCCATGTCCAGCAGTCGACCGACGACCTCGCAGGCGCTGCCGGCGTGAAACGTCGTCAGGGTGAGGTGGCCCGTGAGTGCGGCTTGAAGGGTGGTCTCAGCGGTCGCGCGGTCGCGAATCTCACCGACGGCCAGAACCTCCGGATCCTGCCTGAGCAGGGCTCTAAGTCCGACATCGAGGGTGAGACCGGCCGCCGCGTCGACCTGCGATTGGGAGACGCCGTCGATCGCCGATTCGATGGGGTCCTCAAGGGTCGCCAGGCTCCGCCGTCCTTCCGAGCGGCGGGCGATCTCTCGAAGGCAGGCGTAGATCGTGGTCGTCTTGCCACTCCCCGCCGGCCCGGCCAGAACGATCGCGCCGGAGGTTTCGTCGAGGAGACGCGACAGGTTGTCGCGAATCTCGTCGGGCAGCCCCAGATCTGCGAGGCCGAGGAAACGACCCGGACCGGCGAAGATCCGGACAACGGCCTTCTCGCCATGCAGGGTCGGGAAGGTCGAGAGCCGCATCTCCACTCGACCCGGCAGGCGACGAATCCGCCCCTCCTGAGGGACGTCCGTCCGGTAGGTCAGCAACTCTGCGAGCACCTTCAGCCGTGCGACGACGTTCGGCGCTCCTTGACGCGGAAGCGTCGCGACGGCTTGCAGAACGCCATCGACACGCCAACGGACATCCAGCCCATTTTCGATGGGTTGGACGTGGACGTCGCTCGCTCCCGCCGCAACGGCCGCGGCGAGGAGCGCGTCGACGACCTCTGGAGCGTACTGGGGATTCCCTGGGTTCAACGCCTTCAGGCGGTCGGCGACCGACGTCTCGTCCATGTCAACTCACCCTTGGCCGCCCTCGCAGCAGGTTTCGCAGATGGTCCGGCAGCGCGAGCAGATCAGCTTCTGCTTCTGCTCGACGAGCCGCCCGCCGCACGCTGGGCAGGCGGGACGGCAGGCGTCGACGTCGGGAGTCTGACCGGAGGGAGCAGGCTTCTCGGGCTTCGGGTCGGGCATGAGACGCTCCGTCACTTGCCGAGGACCGGACGAGCCTTCGCCGGCGAGCCCTCGACGTCCTCGAGAACGCATCGGAAGCCGTCAGGACGGCGCCCCGGCTCGAACGCCACGTAGAAAGCGTGGACGCCCGCGCCCAGGTCGACGGTAAAGGCGTCCGCGTTCTTGGGATCGGGTTCGATGCGACGGCCTTCGACCCAGACCGCCAGATCGCGACCCGAGTCGAACTTCAAGCGCACCGCGCCGGGAGTCGTCACCTCAACTTCGGAGCGAAGCAACGAGATCGGCGGAGCCCCGCCGACGCGAGGGACGGCGGGGAGTTCGCGAGGCAGCACGCGACCGGCGACCGTGGTGTAATACCGCTTCCAGGGCATCGACTCCTGGCCGTGGATCACCGCCTCGACGCTGGTCCGAATCATCGCCGTGGCCGACTCCTTGGTCGACATCAGGGACTGCCAGCGACGCAGAACGCGCTCCTTGCTGACGGCGTAGTCGCCGATCTTGCCCAGTTCCGAGAGGAACCGGACCATGTCGACCAGCTCGCCGCGCGTCAGAGGTTCGACGAGGCCCGCCGGCATGATCGAGCCGGCGACCTTCTGTTCCTCGATCGAAGCGAGCGGAATGGAGACCTCGTTGTCTTCCGAGTCGCGGAGGACGAGGTCCTTGTCCGTCTGCCGAACGCGAATACCGGTCAGGATTCGACCGTCCTCGGTGGCCACAGCCGTCGAGTGGAAGTTCTCCTTCACAGCCTTGTTCGGCTCCAGGACGGAGTCGAGCAGGTAATCCGCCGGGGCGCTCGCGCCGATGCTCTCCAGGCTGGGGCCGACCTGCCCACCAGCACCGGCGACAGCGTGGCACTTCAGGCAGGTCATCTCGTCGCGACGGAAGACGGCCTCGCCCCGGGCCGGATCGCCCTTGGCCAATTCAGCAAGGATCGCCGTCTTCTCGGCCGCGGAGTAGGTTCGGTTGGTCTCGCCGAGTGAGCCGGCCTTCGCGAGGGCGTCGACCAGTTCCTGCGCCGGACGACCGCTGGCGCGGATGTCGCGGACGGCGAGCTTGGCGAGGTCCGGATCGACTTTCACGGCGGCCAGCGCTTTCGCGAGGGCAGCCGGTCCGTCTCGACGTGCGACGAAGGCCGCCAGGACGGACTGTGCTTCGTTGAAGCGAGCCGCGTTCAGCTCGGCCAGCCAATGAGCGGTCCGCTCAGCGACAGCCGCCGGCCCGTTCGCGGCAAGGGCGGCGAGGGCCAGCGACTGGCCGACTGGATCGCCAGAAGCCGCCGCAAGTTTGTCGACGGCTGCCGACGCCTCGGGATCGCCGAATGCGAGCAGACCTCGGATCGCCTCCAACCGCACCGGTGCGGGAACGTCGATCGCCGTCGCGGCTTCGGCAATTCGAGGCTTGAGCGCGGCGACCTTCCAAGCACCGGCCGCGGCCACGGCCGCCGCCCGCAAGGAAGCGTCGGAGTCGTCAAGGAGCCCACCGATTCGCGCGAGGTCTCCCGAGGGGATCACCTTGCGATCGCGGGCGGCCCGGACAAGCGTCTCCAGAAGCGCTGCGCGACGCGGGGTCGGCATCCCTTCTTTCTTCTCGACCACATCGAGCATCGTCCCGAGTTCGTTCGGCCCGCCGAGAGTCGCGATCAGGTTGAGCGCCGCGGCATCCTGTTCGTGAGGGATTCGGCCTTCGTTGTAGAGCTTGAGCAAGGGCTGCAAGACGGCCGCGGAGCCGAGGGCCTGGAGTGCGAACGTGAGATTCTTCGCGTCGCCGAGTGCGTCGAGCTTCCCGGCCTCGACGGCGGGGAGCCAGGACGGGGCCAGGTCGCGGGCGGCCAGCCAGAGGGCGTAGTCGAGGAAAGCGTCCATCGGCTTGCCCAACGCACGGAAGGCCGTCGCAGCGGCCTTGCCGCTCGGCATGGCGGCCAGGGAACGCACCGCCTCCAGCCGCACGCGCGGGTTGTCGTCGAGGACGAGCGTGTCGAGCCACGAATCCGAGCCCGGAATCCTCCCCTGCCAGAGCGGGACGATCCGCGCCCCGGCCGCTCGCACGCGGAAATCCTTCGAGGCCAGCGCCTGCTTGAGGAGGTCCGGGTTGGGTACGTCGAGACCCTGGTACATCCAGAGCCCCTCAAGTCGGTTGCGCTCGAACTCGGGATCTTTGGGATCGAGGGCGGCGACCCAGGTCTTGAGCGCCGGGATCACCTCGTCCGCACCGCGTTCCTTGAGAACGCGCTTGGCCTGACGCCGCGTGTACTGCTCCGGAGCCTTGAGGGCTTCGAGAAGCGCTGGAACCTCGGCGCCGACCAGCTTGGGGCGTTCGACGAGCGGGCGATTCTTGGCCGTCACACGCCAGATGCGGCCGCGAGTGTGGTCGCGGCGCGGGTCGCGGAAGTCGACCTCGCCGTGCTGGATGATCGGGTTGTACCAGTCCGCGATGTAGATCGCCCCGTCGGGCCCCATCAGGACGTCGATCGGGCGGAAGGAAACGTGCTTCGTCTTGATGAGTTCGGACTGCTCGCGCGACGAATACCCCGCGCCGTCGTCGCTGACGACGAACCGACAGACGCGGTTGCCCCGGAAGTCGTTCGTCAGCAGGCTGCCGCGCCAGGACTTGGGGAGATGCCGGCCGTCGGCGACCTCCAGGCCGCAATACTTCGGGCTACCCGGATTGAGCCCCTTGAGCAGCCTGACGGCATCGACGGCCGTCACGTAATAGGCTCCCGGAAGGCAGTAGTTAATCCCCTCGCCCCCGGCCCCGTCGGTCGCGAACGACTGACCCCAGGCGTCGGTCTGATGTCCCCAGGGATTGACGAGGCCACGGATGAAGACGTCCAGCCCCATCGTCTCGGGACGGAACCGCCAGATCCCGCCGCCATTGAGGCGACGGACGCCGTTTGGGGTCTCGATGTGGCTGTGGATGTAGATCGACTGATTGAAATACATCATCCCGTCGTGACCCCACCGCAGCGTATGAAGCAGGTGGTGGGTGTCCTCCGTGCCGAAGCCCGAGAGGACGACGCGGGTGGAGTCGGCCTTGCCGTCGCCGTCAGTGTCTTTCAGGTGGAGCAATTCCGTGCTGTTGGCGACATACACGCCACCGTCGCCGGGCTCGACGCCCGTGGGGATCAGCAAACCGTCGGCGAAGACGGTCGTCTTCTCGGCCTTGCCGTCGCCGTCCTTGTCTTCCAGGATCAGGATCTTGTCATTGGCCTGCTGGCCGGGGGCGATCTGAGGATAGACCTCGGAGCTGGCGATCCAGAGGCGGCCCTGGGGGTCGAAGTTCATCTGGATCGGCTTGGCGATCAGGGGGTCGGCGGCGAAGAGGTTTACCTCGAAGCCATCGGCCATGATGAACGACTGACGCTCGACCTCAGGGTCGGGATCGGGCAGAGGCCCAACGGCGTTCTGGGCGCGGGCGGTTGCGGCGAGGGAAAGAACGAACAGCGCCGCGGCGAGGCGTCGGCGACGGGAGGTCTGATTCATCGGGACGCCTCGCTCTCTCGGACCAGCTCGAAGGTGTGTTGGACGGGCTTGCGGAGCGCGGCGATCTCCTTCTCCTTGGCGTCGACCAGGGGGTCGAACTGCGGGATCTCGACGGCGTTGCGGCCCTGCTCGTGCTTTCGGAAGCCGAATAGGTAAGTGATGTTCTGGGGTCGCCAGCGGTAGAAGAAGAGCCGGTTCTTGGCGACGATCGCGGCCCGGAGCTTTTCAACTTGCTCGGCCTCGGGACCTGTCGGCAGTGCCTGGCCCTTCGACCACTCCTGCGCGGTTTTCGTCACGACGTTTCGGCCGTCGACTTTGAGCGTGTACCGGCCGGGCTTGAGCTTCTCCACGCGGATCGAACGTGCACCGTCGGGGCTCTTCCCCGTCGCGGGGGAGGCCGGCAGCGGCAGCCGTGAGTCCGTGGCCGTGAACTGAACGCCCTGTTCGGTCGTCTTGAGATCCTTGCTCGGCAAATACGCCCCGGGCTTAACCCCGAGTTCGGGCATGCTTGCCAGCCGCCAGAAGCCGAGGTCGGTCGGATGAATTCCGTTGTCGGTGTCGGGCTCGGACTGAGTCGGCTGATCCTCGCGACGAGCCCTCGCCTTGCCGACGATGTCGAAAAGGTCGACGAACGCCGCATCGCGTGAAACCGCGATCGACCGAACCGCCTCCGCATAAGCCGCCAGGTCGCGGTTGTGGGCGGTGGGATCGGGGAGTGGGGGAGCCATCGCCTCGTGCGGGAGCGGAGAGAGCAAAACGAGACGCGCCTTGAGAGGGGCGACGGCGTCCAGGAGGGCGTTGTAGCCTTCCACGAAGCGAGGCAGTCCCGCCTGGCCGTCGAACGACTCGGCCATCCCGTAGCCGACGACCAGAACCGTCGGCTTGGCGTCGGTCACCTGCTTCACCAGCTCGCGAAAACCGGCCGCCGGCGGGTCGAATCCCGCTCGTGAGAGCCCGCGGACGGTGTCGCCGCTCCATCCCAGGTTGCGGAACGTCAGGTTCTTGTCGGGGTTCGCCAGCGTGAGCACGGTCTCAACATAGCCGTAGCGCTGTTCGCGCTCCACGAAGGTGTCGCCGACGAAGACGATGCAGTCGCCGTCGCGGAACTCCCAGGGGGGCGGCGGTTGAGCGACAGCCGTCGTCGCAACGAGGGCGAGGAACCCGGCGGCCAGGAGGCCGCGGGCTGTGGTGGGGAGGATGGCGGGCACGATCGGGCTCCGACGTTTGCGGGGGACGACGAGCGGACGGTCGAAATCCGGCAAGGTGTATGGAAGCAATCTAACGCCGTCGCGGTCCCTGGTCGAGGGTCTGTCGCCGACGAGGCAGACGGCTCACTTAGCCGGCCGAGGCAGCCACTTCATGAAGTAGAAGACGACCGGTTCGGGACCATCGCTGGTGATGTTGTGGGGGACGTTCGGGGCCGAGAACATCACCGAGCCCGGGCCGACCTTGGTCGTCTTGCCGTCAACGAAGATCGAACCATGCCCGGACTCGACGATCAGGATCTCCTCGTCGGGATGAACGTGCGGCGGGTGGGGAGACTTGCCGGGGTCGATCACGAACCGGCCTGTCACCATGCTGGAGCAGAGTTCGGTCGGACCGTCGAAATAGAGGCCGACCTTCCCCACGGGTTTTCCCTCGTCCTTGTAGACGGACATCGCCACATCGTCGACGATGACCGTCTTCGAGGCGACCATCGACTTGGCCTCCTTCGCGTGGACCACTTCACGCCAGGCCCAGCCGAGAGCCAGGGCCAGAGCGAGAAGGCTCGGTACGATCGACGGATGGAGGCGGAAGCGCGGCATGACGGGGCTCCAGTTGGGGGGAGGTTCGAACCTTCAGGGCCCACATCGTAATCCGTCGCCTCCGTCACGCGAAACCAGCCAGGTCGTCAGGAGGCATGGAATGGTTTTCGCACGGAGAATCGCCGCCCGGATGATTTCAGCCCAAGACGCGAAGTCGCGCAACGAACAACCTGGCGATGAGCCTCGGCCGCACGATCTGGAGATCCTTGTTCATGCCTCACCTTCACATGATCCAACTTCCCGTCTTCCTGATTCTCCTCTTCGGGGGCCTTGGGCTGCTGGGCCTTGCCATGCTCTACCGCCGCAACCGACAGGTGCAGGCGGAAGCGGAAGCCCAGTTCAAGGAATTCCGCGAGCGGGCCGTCGGGTTGATGGACCAGATCGACGCGCTTCGAAATCGGCACAAGACGCTCCCAAGCACGGATCCGGACTACACCCAGCCCATGAAGGGAGCGACGCTCGCCCTTTACGAGAGGGTCGCCGTTGATCTGGACCGGCTCTGGGAGCGCTGGCTCTCCGTGATGGAGATGTGGAACAGGGCCGAGGAGCGCATGAAGTCGACCTCCGCTTTCAGCACGAGGTCGAGCGATGAGGCCCGCGAGATCATCTCCCAGAGTCGGCTGGAGGATCTGCTCCACGACTCGGCCCAGTGCAAGGCCGAGCTGGATCGCCTGAACCTGGCCCACGAGGTCGCCGCCAAGTCGCTCAAGGACGCCCGATGGGAGGCTGCGGCGTTCGCCCGCTCGATCGATCGCGGCGGCCCCCGGGGCGGCGAGGGAGATCTCTACGAACGCGAGCTTCGGCTCGTTGATCGTGAACTTGAGGACGCCGAGAAGAACCTCGTGGCGGATCCTATCGGGGCGACCGAAGCGATCGAGCGTTCGCGAGACGCGATCGCCGAAATCCAGCAACCGCCCGCTCGTCGGCCTCGGTCCGGTTACGCACCTTCGGGCCCGGCCGGGTCGATCCTCGACGACCTCGTGATCGCCGCCGGCCGGCTCCAGGAACTGGCCTCGAAGATTCGAGTCATCGATATCGTCGGGCTGCTGATCAAGGGATGGGTGGTTCTCTGGATCCTCGGCCTCTTCCTGGCGGTGCTGCCCGCGCTGATGCCGATGATCCTCTTCTTCATGGCGTTCGTCGTGCTCGGATCAGGCCTCCGCGTCTTCCAGCGGCTGACCGCTCCGTGGGCCTGGGATTGGATGGGTCCAAGGCAAAAGCGCAAGCAACCCTGGAGGCGATGAGAGAGGGCGAAATCATCGAAACCAGACCCTGATCTCGTACAGCACATACGCCGCACACGCGAGTAATTCGAGGACCACCAACGCGTACCATCCGCCCCTCCCAGATCGGGAACGGCTGTCGGCCCCCCCTAGCCCGTCGGAATCCTCGAGGTCGTCCCAATCGTCGTCGGGCTCGATCCCGAGTTCGGCGGCGTCGCGTGACCAGGTCTGCGAGAGGATCACTCGAGCATCCGCGGCGAGCGATTCCGGGACCTTGAGCGTGGCCCCGCCGGTGGCGACCTGATACATCGATCGCGAGCCCATCCGGCCGTCTTCGATCAGCGTGGGTATCCCCTCGGCCTCCAGTCGGATCCGCATGGGCTCCCATCGCGTCGGGTCGAGGCCGCCGGCCACCTCGACCCAGGGTCCCTGGATCTCATCCAGCGGCGGCCCCGCGGGCGGCTCCGAAAGCAATTCCACATCGTGCTTCGCGCAGAGTGCGCCTGGTTCGCGAGGCTGGAAAGCCTCGCAAACCGGGCAGTAGCCTTGCGGCAAGTAGCGATCCCCACAACGCGGACAGAGCGACGCGGCGGAAAGGTCGCTGACCGTCTTGTTGCACGAGGGACAATACCCAGGGGCTGACTTCGAGACCTTGATCATCGAGGTGACTCCGCCGCTGTGATCGTTCAGTCTTCGAGTTTGGCGTCGAGGGTGATCTCGGCCTTGAGTAGCTTCGAAACCGGGCAGCCGACCTTCGCCTTGCCGGTCAGTTCCTCGAACTTCGCCTGATCAGCGCCGGGGATCTTGGCCCGCAGCGTCAAATGGACGGTCTTGATGGCGTAGCCGTCGCCGTCCTTGTCGAGCGAGACCTCGGCCGTGGTCTCCATCCGGTCAGCCTTCAATCCGGCCTCGCCGAGGATCAGCGAGAGCGCCATCGTGAAGCAGCCGGCGTGCGCAGCGCCGATGAGTTCCTCCGGGTTCGTCCCCGGTTTGCCCTCGAAGCGGCTCGAGAACCCATAAGGGTAATCACTGAGAGCGCCGCTCTTGGTAGAGATCGCCCCTTTGCCGTCCTTGATGCCGCCGCTCCAGACGGCCGAGCCGGTGGTCTTCATCGGAAGTTCATCCTCGCAGGTGGTCGACGCTGGGAAGTTCTTCGTTCGATCCCAGGTATCATTACCAACGAGCGGGATGAATCAACCCTCGGTCTCAGCGGGAGAGGACTGGCGCGGCCGGCGGACGAACGGCGATGGGATCGGCGCGCGACTCCATCCGGACGATGTGGACGGTTCCCGGCTTGGTCGCCGCCGCGAGCAGTCCGCGACGACCGCAGTACGCCAGGCCGCTCGCCTCGGCGCTTCCCAGATTGAGCGGGCCTCGGACGGGGAATCGACCGAGCACGGTGGGCGTGGCCCCGGCGCGGACGACGTCCAATTCGCCGGCCTCCGGCTGAGCAACGATGAGATGGATGTCGGTTGCGCCTTGGCCGGGCATCGCTACGACCTCCCGCTCTCCTCGCGCGGGCACGACGATCCAGTCGCCGTCCTCGGAACGCGTGAGATACGGCTCGTTCGCCTCATGCAGGTCGAGTCGACCCGCCTCACGGGGAGCGGAGAGGTCCGCGAGATCGATCGCAACGGCCCGTTCCCCACGATCCAGCGTGACGAGAGCGCGAGTCCCCAGATTGGACAGGACGAGACGATCGGGATCGCCCTTGTCGACGAGTTCGATCCGGCTCACCGGGGTCGCGGGGGTCGATCCCAGCAAGGCCGTGGTCGCGAACACCTCAAGCTGAGGAGCGTGCTTGGAGTCGTCGCCTTCGCCTCGGCCCGAGGCCACGATGAGGAGGTGCGAGCCGTCGGGAGTCGGGGCCATGTCGTCGGGATAGTAGCCCGCCTCAACCCTCGTCCCAACCTTCGTCCCCTCGAGTGCGAACACGTCCAGCCATCCGGGGCCGAGGTGCTTGGCGTCATTCACGGGCCGCTGCAGAACCGCAAGATTGCTGCCAACGACCGCGATCGCGACCGGCCTCCCTTCGACGGCGATCTCGGTGATTCGTGCGAGCGACGCGTCAGGAAGCACGCGATATGTGAGTACACGGTTGTAACGAGGGCAGAGAACAGCGAGACGCTCGCCTGACTCGTCGAACGCCACCTGTGATGCACGCTGCTGGCCGGTGGACTCCCGATGCGTCTCGCGCATCAGCCACGGGCCCGCAACGGCTTCAACGGGCGTTCGAGCCTGCTGAACGACCCACAGCCCAACGCCAGCCATCACAACGACGACTGCCAGGACCGCCACCACCACGAGGCCGACCTTGCCCGAGGGGGGAGCCTGTGGAGCGTCCGGTTTGCGCTTGCCGAAGTTCACCCGATTCTCCGTCCCGGCGAGCAGCCGGCTGATGTTCTTGCGATGGCGCACGATCAGCAGCACCACGACGGCCGTGACAAGAATGCTCATGGCGCGATGCTCCGGAGACCACGGCGCGGCGGTCCTGAGGAAGTAAGCAGCGGCGAACGCCACGCCCCCCGCCATCGACGACAACGAGACGTAGTGCGACGGCAGAAAGACAGCAAAGAACGCAACCGCCGCGACGCCGCACGCCACCGGCTGGAGGGCGATGAGCGCCCCGAGGCTGGTCGCGACCCCCTTCCCTCCCTTGAACCCGAGGTAAACCGGGAAGTTGTGCCCGAGGATCGCTCCGACCGCCGCGGCGATCGGCAGTTCGTTCGACACTTCGTGTCCCATCCGATCGATCAGCCAGGGGAGGCCGATCGTGGGCAACAACCCCTTGAGAACGTCGAGGACGAACACCAGCACGAAGTACCGGAACCCCAGCAGGCGGCCGACGTTCGTCGCCCCGATGTTCCCCGAACCTGACTCGCGGACGTCCTGACCTGTCAGCGCGCGATAGATCAGGTAGCCGAAGGGAATCCCGCCGATCAGATAGGCGGCAAGGGCGGTTGCGGGGAGAGTCCAGCTCAAAGAAGGGAACTCCGGTTATTCATCCCGGCCGATCATGACGCTCGACTTCTCCGGCCGGCCCAGAAACGCGGCGCGGCGGTTGTCGAAGATCTCATTGGCCGTGGCGTAGTCGTCGTGGCGGCCGATGTCCAACCAGTAGCACTTCTGACGGTAGCAGTGGACCGGCCGGCCGGTCGTCCGCATGGCTTCCAGCAGCTCGGGCATGGTCACGGACTGACCGGCGACGAGATAGTCCCAGGCCTGGGGATCCAGGATGTAAACGCCCATGCTGACCTGGAACGAATACTCGGGCTTTTCCTGGTAGCCCGTCAAGACGTGAGGATCGTCGCCGAACTGGAGGACGCCGAAGTCGATCTTCACCTCGCGCGGGTAGGAGGCGATCGTCGCCGAGGCGCCTCTCGTCCGATGGAAGTCGTACATCGAGCCGTAGTCGAGCGTCGTGAGGATGTCGCCGTTGATGACGAGCACCGGCTCCTGGGGACGGTCCACGAGCGTCAAGCCGCCAGCCGTGCCGAGGGGCGTCACCTCACGGCGATAGGAGATCTTAGCGCCGAACTTCCGGCCGTCGCCACAGAAGGTTTCGATCAGCTCGGTGAGATAGCCCGTGATGATGGTCACGTCGCGGAAGCCGAAGCGGACGAGTTGCCGGAGGACCACCTCGATGATCGGCATCGGGTCGTCTTCGCCCAGCGGCATCAACGGCTTGGGCAGAACGTGGGTGTAGGGCCGCAGTCGCGTTCCCTTGCCTCCCGCCAGGATCACGGCCTTCATGACGTCCCCTCCCATCCGTAGTTCACGATCTTGTTTCGAGCCAGCCGGGCCAGGTCATCCCCGTCCCGCGTGCTTTCGGTTCTTGCGACGGCCCGCATGCGGCCCGCGAGAATGCAACGGTTTCCCACGCTTCTCCTGGGCGACGGCCTCGAACACCTTCACAAGAGCCTCGACATGGCGGTCGAAGGTCCACTCGCGGCCGAGCTTCGAAGCCGCCTTGGACATCGCCGCCCGTCGTTCGTCGTCGGCCATCAGATCGAGCGCCGCAACCAGTTCGGCCTGAGCGCCGGGTGCGGATAGAACGCAGCCCTGACGGCCGTCGACCATCATTTCGCTCGCCCCGTTACAGGCGGTCGTGACGACGGGCAATCCGCAGGCGAGCGCCTCGAAGACGACCAGCGAACAGGGGTCGTAATAGGTGGGCGAGACGAAGAAGTCGCTCGACCAGTAGCACTCGCGGACGTCGTCGTGGAAGCCCAGGAAATGGACGAACTCGCCCACGCCCAACCGTTCGGCGAGCCGGCGATATTTGCCGGGACGGCCGCCGCCGCAGACCAGGATATGAACCGGCCGGACTCCGTCGCGATGCCGCGCGGCGAGGCCGCGGATGAGCGGTTCCAGCCCCTTCAGAGCGTAGTTGTGGCCCACGAAGAGGCCGACGAGATCCGTCGACTTGAAGCCCAGCTTGCTCCGAAACGAGGCGCGGATCGCACCGGGATGGGGAACGACGACGCGGTCCGGGTCGATCGCGTTATGGACGACGTGGATTCGCCCCTTCGGCACGCCGACGAACTCCTGGACGTGCCGCGCGACCATCCGGCTGACCGCCACCACGCGCGCCCCTCGCGCTGGATCGTACTGACGCTTTTCGATGGCTCGATACGACCAGAATTTGGGGTTCAGCATCTTGCCGAGCACGTAGAGCCGCCGCAGAACCGGGTTGGCGAACCGCTGCGAGTTCGCTCGCAGGCTGCCGCCGTGAACGCCCCCCTGGGGGACGATCACGTCATGCTCATAGGTATTGATGAAACCAACGGTGCAATCGTAATCAGCGCCCTTGAGAAGACGGGCGGAAGCCTCGGCGAAGCCGACGATTTGGGCCTGGCGTGAACGGGTCTCGACCTCGACCTTGACGCAGCGGACTTCAGGCGGCAGGGCTCCTTCCGCCCAACTCGACGTGTAGAGGTCGATCCCATGGCCGCGACGGACGAGCGCCCGGCAGAGATCCACGATGTAGGTCTCGGCTCCGCCTTTCGTGGGATCGACCCTCGGGAAGTTCAGGGCCAGCCGCATCGTTCCGTCTCCGCGTCCTTGCTCGGAATCATCAGCCCGCGCCCGGCGAGCCGTCATCGTCCCTACATCGCGTCCAGGCGAACCCGGACTGAAGTCTTTCCGGTGAATCGGTCGTGATTTCTCTCAAGCCCGATTGTGAGCGGAATATCGGGCAGCCTTGAGCCGGACCATCCGCGCCTGCCACTCGGGACGTTTCAACCGCGCCTCGCGACGGTAATGCATCCAGAAACGGAGAACATCCCTCTCCGAAACGCCCTCGACGCCCTCGATCGAGAAGAGCAACTGGCCGAGGTCCTTCCATCGCCAACGGTCGGCGAACAGCCGATGTTCCTGAAGCCGGTGGAGGTCGATCAGCGTCAATTCCACGTCGCGAGGGTCGCTCGCCAGTTTCTCGAGATTGAGAAAGAAGTGGCAGAGGTACAGGTCTTTGTGAAAGACGTTCGCGCGATGGAGCGCTCCGCTCATGCGGGCCATCTCCCGGACGATCCGACGCTTCATCGCCTCGAACAATTCGCGATCGAGCGACTCCTGCAATCCGGGAAGGATCTCGTTCAGCTCGCGGCCCGGCAATTCGGCGACGGCTAGGTAGCTTTGCAAGCCGCACCAGGGGCCGATCCGTTCGCCGACGGCGACGACTTCCGGCACCGGCACGCCGAGCGTCCGCGCCCGCTCCAGGTGGGCCCATTCCGCGGCCCCCGGCGAGTGCTTCCCGGAAGGGTCGACGGTCGCCGCCAGGCGAGCCGGCCAGGGGAGTCGAAAATGGCGCTTGAGGTAGACCGAGATGCGCCGGCCTTCGCCCGCATGGAAGACGACGCGGGCGGTCGACCTCCCCTGCTTCGCGTGCAGCCGGTCGCGGCTTTCGATCGACATCACCGAGGCGTCGAAGTCGGCCGGAAGCGCGGGTCGGTATCGCTCGTCGATCCACGACCAGCGGGAACCCTCGACGATGCGGCGCCAGAGAGCGCGAAGGTTCATGGTGCGAAGCCTTCCCAGGAGACGGGCTGATTCAAGCGGAAAACCTGCGTCCCAACGTCGCGACCTTCGACGACGACAGGGAAGTCCTTCACGGGCGTCGCTGCGTAGGCGAGCAGGGCGTTCAGGCTTTCGGCCCGACGACTCTTCGCCTCAAGCTCATCCCGCCCCACGACCACGTACGCCAGGCCGCGGTCCGAGAGCGCCTGCCGGACGTGCCAGTAGTCGTAGCCGTCGTTCCGATCGGCCACGAAGCGGGCCCAGCCGCGCGTGTCCAGGATCCGTTCCTCGGGCCGTGCATTGGCGGCCAGCCAGCGACCGGCCTGCCAGTGGCCTCGACGGCTCTCGTGGCTAGTCCGGAGTTGATAGACGACGAGGATCGTCGACACCGCCGCAGCACCCGCGACGACCGCCATTCGCCACGTCCGGCGCGAGAACGGCAGCCTTTCCCCCAACCGTTGCAGACAAATGAACACACCAGCGCCCGCCCAGATCGAGGAAACAACCACAACCGGCAACACGTGTCGGCCTGAGAGGTACCCGAGCTTCGCTCCGTGGAGAGTCAGGGCGAGAAGGTATGTCGCGACAAAAGCCCCGAGAACCAGGCGTTCCGACGCGCCGGATTCGCGGGCGGATTGGAGTGTCGCTCGGATGAACCGGCTCCGGACAAGGCCCCAAACGGCCATGATCGCGAATCCGCCGCACATCGCGTCCCACCAGCGGCGGACCGCAGACTTCAGGACGTCGACCGGACCAGCGAGGGCCTTGTCGTCAGATTCCTCTTTAGGAGATAGATCGAGCTTCGCCCGCTCCAGGCCCGGCGGCAATGGCTGAGGCGTGTTCCGCTTGACGTTCGTCTGGGCGCCGAGCGACGCCGCGTGCCTCAGCGCGAGTTTCTCGGAGACCTGCCCCTTGGCGAGAGCGTATCCGCCCACGCAGACCAACAGGGCCAGGCCGAGCGCTGGAATGGCGGGCGACGCGGCGAGCGTTCGCAGGCCTCGAGTGCGAGCCAGATGGACGCAGCACGCCAGACCGACGGCCAAGGGCGCGAGGATCGCCTCAGGCCTGGCCGTGTAGCCGAGTCCGCCGACAAGTCCGGCCGCAAGCGCGTACGGCCAGGAATCGCGGCGGATCGCCTGCGAGCCCAACCAAAGTGTGGCCGTCATCGCGAGCAGTCCAACCGCGTTCCCCAGCACGTCGCGACCGACTTCCGCTGGGACCGGCAGCAAGACGTAGATGAACGTTGCGATCAAGGCGACGCGCTCATCAAAGACGGCGCGAGCCAGCGCGAACAGACACAGCAGCAGCGTGAGCGATGCGAGAACCGACACTCCCTGACCGGCGATACGCCACGATTCGGGCCCCGCACCGAGGACCAAAGCCGAGATGGGTTGCACCAAGGCGACAATCGCCGGATAGAGCGGGTGCTGGTCCGTCCCACGGATCACGTCCACCCAGGGATCGGTTTGGAACCGACGGGCGACGGCCAGGAACTTGAGACCGTCCTGCGCCGGAACCAACGTCCGGCACACGGCGGCGACGTCGAGGATCGCCGCAAAGGCCACGATTCCGATGAGCCAGCGACGATGCGTCACCCGATCCTCCTTGATCACACGCCGGTTAGGGTCGATCCTCGACCCAGGCCGCGATTATAGGTGGACCATTCAGGCCGTCAATGGCAGGGCTTTTCCATTGCGTGCAAGCGCGGAGGCCCAGAGGTCGGCGATCGACCGCTCGAACGGAATCTTCGGCTCCCAGCCGACCTCGGCCGTGATCCGCGAGATGTCAGCGCGGGTGTCGTCCGGCTCGCCCGCTCGCTGGGCCCCAGCGTCGAACGCCACCTGCGCGGTACGGCCACTGAGACTCACCAGTCGATCGAGCCCATCTTGAATCGTGTACGAGCGTCCCGAAGCCACGTTGTAAACACGACCCTGCCGCCCTCGCTCCGCCAGAGCGATGAGGGCGCGAGCGGCGTCGCGAACGTCGACGAAATCCCGGCGCGAATCCAGACGCCCGGCCTGAATCTCGACCCAGTGGTCTTTTGCAGCAGCAAGCTGCGTGGCGAACCGTCCGAACGCCAGCGATGACGGCGTTCCCGGTCCGATCAGATTGAACACTCGCCCGACGACGATTCGCAACTCGCCCCAGTTTCTCAGGGCGAGTGTCGTCGCCGCCAGCTTGCTCCGCCCATAAGCCTGAGTTGGCCGACAGGGCTGGTCCTCGACCACCGGCAGATCGGCCGGCTGGATCGGACCAAGTTCCGCCGCCGACCCGACGACGACCACGCGGGTCGGACCAGCTAAATCACGAAGTGCTTCCAGGAGGCGCTCCGTCCCGCGCACGTTGGTCTCGTACAGTTCATCGTCGACGGCGGGGGGGGTCTTCCCCGCGAGATGAAGCACGAAGTCAGGGGCGACCTCACGGACTACTCGATTGAGCCCATCGTTGTCGTGGAGATCGGCCGAAACGAACTGGCCCCTCGGCAAGGCGCTCGGCCGATTCCGCCCCAGGACGACCAGGCGGTCGTCTGGTGCAAGCGTCGGCTCAAGCGATTCCAGAACGTGGCCGCCGAGCCAGCCGCCAGCGCCGGTGATCAGCCAGGTCGCCATGTCGAATCCTCGGCGGTCGTTCGGAGGTCCGTTCGTTTCAGAAGCAACCGCTGCGAGGCCGAGAAAACGGACTCGGGGGTGAGTTGCTTCATGCAGAGATGGTGTCCCTGTGGACAGACCGGCCGCTGGCAGGGGCCGCAGGGAACGGGATGAAACAGGTGAATGGCATTAGGCTGATTCGTCCGCGTCCACTCGATCCGAGTCGGACCGAACAACGAGACGACGGGCGTCCCGAAAGCCGCCGCGAAGTGTCGAGGACCGGAATCCGTCGTTACCAGAAGGTCGGCTCGCTTCACCATCGCCTTGGAAAGTCCCAGGCTCAATTTCTGGTCGGCCAGTGAGACCACCCGAGGGTGCGCCGCGAGTTCAGCAATCCGGCGCGATTCTTCGCGTTCGGAAGGACCGCAAAGGGCGACGACCGCCACGCCGGACTCCTCGGCCAGTCGACGGGCTAGACGACCGAACGACTCGACGGGCCACGCCTTGGCTGGGCCAAACGCGCCGCCGGTGTTCAGGCAGACCAGGCCGTTGGATGCGTCAACGCCCAGCGCGGCGAGTGCTTCGTCGGCCGCCGTTTCGTCGGCTGTCGTGGTCGCCAATTGAAGGCGGACGCCGTCGCCATGGCAGCCGAGCGCCCGGGCCGTGGCAAGGTAATACTCCACGATCGGACAAGGGAGCAGCTTACCGTGAGCGTCGCGCGGAGGTTGCAAACGGTCCGTCAGCAACCAGCCGCGAAGATATCGATCGTAGCCGACGCGGCGGCCGATTCCGGCCAGCCGGGAAATCCAGGCGGTTCGGATCGAGTTGGGCAGGAGAACGGCGGCGTCCGGCCGATTGGCTCGCAGGCGACGAATCAAGGCCGGCGTGCGCTGCTCGGCGACCTTCGACCGAGGGTGGAAGTGGATGACTTGGTCGAACCAGTCGAGGCCGTCGAGAACCGGCGCCACGTTCGGCCGAGAGACGACCGTGAGTCGACCCGAAGGAAACCCCTTCCGCAGTGCGCGAAGGGTCGGCGTCGCCATGACGGTGTCGCCAATAAGGCTGGGGAGAAAAACCACGAGGTTCATGCGCGGCCAGGCCCTTCCGTGGGTCGTCCGTCCAAGGCCCTCCCGCGGCCGTCGACGGCCTTCAGGCTCCTGGAACCGGCCGATTCTGGGGAAGCAAAGCCGCCAACCGGTCGTCCAGCGGCCGTGGGTCTCCCAGCAGATCGAGGCCGATTCGGAGCGCGCGGAGGGGGGCGGCCCCGAGATCCGAGAGGCGGAGTTTCACCAAGTCCTTCTGAGTGGTCAAGATGAGATCCGCCGCGCTTCCATCGGCCCACCGACTCAGTTCCTCGACGTCCTCGGCGGCATACGAATGGTGATCCGGGAAAACCCTCAGTTTGACCACTCGACAGCCCAACGACTCCAACGTGCGTCGAAAGCCCTCGGGGTTGCCGATCCCGCAAAACGCCGCGACGGCCCGGCCTTCCAATCCTTCGAGGGGCGTCGCATGTCCTTCGCCGTCGATGAGGTCGCGGGGAGCGTGCCGCGCCTCAAGGATCGGAGCTTCACCCGTGTATCGCTTCGCCTCCTCGCGAATCCAGTTCCGACGTTCCGGCGGCACGAGGTCTGCGCGTGAGACGACGATCACGTCGGCTCTCTTCAAAGACGAGACCGGCTCGCGAAGCAGGCCGCGAGGGAAAATCCGGCCCAGTCCGAAGGGCTCAAGCGCGTCGAGCAGCACGATATCCAGATCGCGGGCCAACCGCCGATGCTGGAATCCGTCGTCGAGGATGAGGAGTTCCGCCTCCAACTCCTCGACGGCGATCCCAGCGAGGCGGACGCGATCGGGATCCTGAAGGTGTGGGACGTCGGGGAGGTTCTCCTCCAGGACGAGCGCCTCGTCGTTGACGGAGTCAGCCCGGCCGTATCCTCGGCTGATGAGACAGACGCGCACGTCGCGATCGCGATACCAGCGGGCCAGCCACTCGACCATTGGCGTCTTGCCGGTTCCACCCAGAGTCAGGTTGCCGACCGAGACGACCGGCGCGGCCGCCCGATGGACGTCCTTACCGACGTCGAACCGTGCGTTCCGATAGTTCGTCCCCAGCCGATAGCCGACCGACGCCAGCGACAACCCCGCGCGGACCGTCGCCGCCAGAGGCCCTCGGATCTCGCCGCGAATCAATCTCAGATAGCTCTCAGGTCGGATAAAGGCCACTCGATCGTCCTGTCGGTTCAACTCCGGCGTCGACGACTCCCACGCCGCCGCCCCGGCCGCTACGATTGATCGAGGAAGCTAACCGCCGGCAGCGGAGATCGTCAACCCGCACAGCCCGCCATGCCCATTTGGAAGAACGACCGACGAATGATCGCGACCCCTGCCCCCCCCCACCCCCTGGTCGTCCACTGGCTGAAGCGGCACCGAAGCGCCGTCAGCTTCATCCTCCACATGATCGGCATCCCGCCCACAATCCTGGGCGTCCTCCTGTTCGCCGTCTACGTGTTCCAGATCTCGTTCCCGATCTTCGTCCTGGCGCTGGGGCTGTTTCTTGGAGGGTACGGGCTCCAACTTGCGGGGCACGCCCTGGAAGGGACGGACGCCGGCGAGGTCATCTACTTCAAGCGACTCTTCGGCATCCCTTACGTCGAGTTCCCCCCCGGCTTCGGTCCTTTCCACGAACTGCCGGAGTCGACCTCAGCGCCAGCCGGCGACGCCCGGGTTCAATCCGCATCCTCCACGGGAACCTCGGCTGGGCCAAAGTCCCTTTGAGGTTGCGACTCACGACGGCGCGAGGAGATTTCTCGGCGCATTGACTGCGCCCGGAGCATTTTCCCCTAGAGGAGAATCGAACTGATCGGTAAATTCTCCGCCATCGCTTCAAGTCTCGGGACGCGAACGACCGATACCATTCGACAGCCCGATTCTCCACCCATTCGGGAGGGTTTTGGGATCCACTCGTTTGGTGTTCGCTCACAGGCGAGTTGCTTTCGGCACGAGCGGTCGGCCAACCGCATGTCTTCGTCAGGGCCGGCCTCGTGGGAGTTGGAGAAGGGTCGCGACCGAGTCGGCCCGAATGCGACGGCGACAGTCGAGTCGTGGTGATGGACTCCGTGAGCCAAGCCAGGGATGGCGCGGCGTGATCCCACGCCTCGGGTTACGCGTCACATGGCGATCTTAGTCAAGGACGGCTGGCCATGCGATTGACCTTGAAACGGAACCGATGGACTCGAGCGGCCGTGCTGGCGGCCTGGCTGAGCTCCACCGGTTGCCAGAGACTTCCTTACATCGACCAGAGCAAGACCGTCCCCCACGACAACATGGGGAAGATGGCCCTGGAGGATTCGGAGGTCAAGCAGGCCGATTTCCTTTCGAGCAGCACTCCGCTGCCGATTCCGAAGATCGCCAAGCCGCGCACGACCAACGATCCGGAGGCCGATGAAATTTGGCCGATGACGCTCCAGGAAGCGATCCGGATCGGCCTGGACAACTCCGAGGTGGTCCGCGTGATCGCCTTCGGCGCCCAGGGCATCCCGGTCGGCGGCTTCGAGCCCTCGCCGTTGAACAACGGCGCCGCGGGCGGCATCGCGAGCTCCCTTGGTGCAGGAACGCTGCAGTCGGTCTACGACCCGGCGATCCAGGAGACGCAGATCGCCCAGGCGCTCAGCGTCTTCGACACCGCCCTGATCACGAACCTGACCTACGGCAAGAGCACCCAGCCGTTCAACAACGCGGTCCAGGGCGGTACGCTGACCCTGGGCGGGATCAAGACGCCGGTCATTTCGATTCAGGACACGGCCAATTTCCAGGTCGGCCTGCAGAAGCGAAATGCCCTCGGCGGCACGATGAGCGTCACGCACAACGTCAACTGGCTGTATCAGAACAGCACGTTCCTCGTGTACCCATCGGCGTACACGACGAACCTCCAGTTGTCCTTGAGCCAGCCGTTGATGGGTAGCGCTCCGCTGCCCGGCCAGTCCGCTGGTCCGGCCGTCGGTCTGGAAGCCAACCGCGCTCCGATCGTCGTGGCCCGGCTCAACGCCGACGCCGCCGTCTGGCGGTTCAAGGCTGAGATCATGTCTCAGGTCCGGTCGATCGAACAGCAATACTGGGCCCTGGCTCAGCAGCACGTTCAGCTCTGGTCGGCTGAGAAGGCCGTCGAACTGGCCCGCCAGATCGTCGATCGTGAGCAGGCCGAGCTGGTCGTCGGCAAGGGAACCGTCGCCGACGTGGCCGAGGCCCAGCAGCGGATGGAGCAGTTCAACCTCGACCTGGTGACCAAGACGGCCGACGTCATCACCACCGAGCGTCAGCTCCGGAACATCCTCGGCCTGCCGCCGGCCGACAACCGCCGGATCATCCCCGTCACCCCGCCGACCGACGCCCGGCTCGAACCGGACTGGGAGTCGAGCCTGGCCCAGATGGTGACCTTCCAGCCCGACATCGTTCAGCAGCAGTTGTTGGTGCGGATCGCCGAGCTTCAGCTCCTGGTCTCCCGCAACCAACTGCTGCCGCAGCTCAGCCTGAACATCCTCTACCAGTTCAACGGGTTCGGCCAGAGCCTCGACTCGGCTGAGTCCGTCATGACGGGAGGAACGCTGAAGGCCCTGGAGCCGGTCGTCGCCGCCCAGATGCGGAATGCCGGCGTGGCGGGAAATCCGGGCTTCTACAACAACTTCCGGACCTGGCAGGTCGGCTGGCAGTTCCAGATGCCGCTCGGCATGCGGTCTCCGCTGGCCACGGTTCGCAACTCGCAGTACGTCCTCCTGCGACAGCGGGCCTACCTCCAGCAGGTCATCCACCAGACGGTCCACTCGCTCAGCCGGTTCTTCCTGGAAGTCGACGCGAACTACAAGCAGTTCAAGACCGCCTCGCGACTGCGGGCCGCCGCCGCCGAGCGTCTGGCCGCTCAGCGAGCCTACTATCAGGAAGGCAAGATCACGATCGACCGCTTCCTGGACGCCGTCAGCCAGTACGCCCAGGCCGTGGCCCTGGAGGCTCAGTACAAGACGACGTACAACATCTCGATCGTCGCCCTCGAAGAAGCCAAGGGGACGCTTCTGGCCTACAACAACATCGCGGTCGCCGAAGGACCGAACCCGAGGAAGGCGTACGCTCAGGCCCGCGATATCCAGGAAGGCCACAAGCAGATCCCGATCCCGCACGACGGTCCGAAGTACAAGGAACGCGTCACCGGCCCGATGATGCCTGACCCGGTCACGCCTCAGCCGCCGCCGAACGTCGAGCAGGACAGCAATCTGCCTGCGATGCCGGCCCCCATCGGCCCACTCGGACCGCCGCCGACCCCGCTTCCGCCCGCCCGGCCGGCCGGCGAGGCCCCGATCCTCTCGGGCGAGCCGACTCCAGCCCCGGGGACCATCGCCGAAGCCCCCCGAGCGGACTCTGAGACCGTCCCGGCCGGAGCGACCGAGCCCGCCCCCGCGAGCCCGGCGCCGGAACCGACTCCGATGCCAGAGGCGGCGCCCGGAGCGCTTCCCGACCTGCCGACGTCGCCTCCGACCGAGCCGCTCCCCGAGCTGCCGCCGTCGACTCCGACCGCTCCGGCCCCGAGTTCTTCGGCTGAGCCGCTCCCCGAGCTGCCTCCGTCCGTCGACCTGCCGCCGCTCCCCTGAGCCGGCTGAACACGAAGCCGAAAGCACTTGCAAGGCCGACGCCCTCTCCCTGGGGCGTCGGCCTTTTTTCATGGACTACGATGATTCAGGAGAGAGCGCTTGTCGGCGTCGATCCGTCGCCGATAAACTTCATCGTGGGACCAGCACTCGAAGCTCTGCAACTCGACACGGAAGGGGCGAGCCATCATGTCTCGGCGTCTTCGATCGGTCCTCCTCGTCGTCCTGGCGGCAGCGCCGGCGTCCTTGATCAAGGCTGAGCAACCATCGACGCCAAGATCGACCCCGTCCCCCGAACAGACCGTGGTCGACGCCCTTCGAGCCAATCCCCTCATCCTGCCGTATTCCGTCCGAGTGACGACCGGCAAGAGCGGCGAGATCATCCTCGCCGGCAAAGTCGGGACCAAGGCCGTTCATGACATGGTGATCCGCACGGTCATCGATCTGGGCCTCGTTCCCCACGACGACCTCGTGATCGACACCGGCGAAGCCCAGCGAGTGGCGATGGAGCAGACCTACGCTCCGGGTCCCGGAACCCCCGCCCCAATCGGCCCGGCCCCCTATTTCGTCTACCCCGAACCGCTTTTCGGCCGGCTCGACGACCCGTTCTGGGGCATGGAACCCCCGATCCTCAGCATCCCCCCCGCCTTCGCGCGACGCGGGGACGTCCCCATCGCCGCCGCAACCCGGCCCTCGCCGACGCCCGACGAGCAGGTCCGCCGCGCATCGGCTCCAGTGAAGGGCCAGATCCAACTCTCGGTCGACGAGTTCGGCCAGGTTTCGCTCTCCGGCGTCGCGGCGACCGAGGAGGACAAGCGGCTGATCGAGGCGGAAGCCCGCCGCGCCCCCGGCGTCACCCGGGTCACGAGCAATATCCAGGTCGCAAGCCGGATGACGCCGCCCCCTCCGCCGCAGCCTTATGACGGTCGTCCCGTCGAGCTTGAACCGGCCGTGCCGGCGCCGCCCCCCGCGGCGGTCGCAGTTCCGGCTCCCGCGGCCGCACCGGCCGCCCAAGTACGTTCGGGAGGGCTCGCCGGCCGCATCGAAGACGCGCTCTCGCGCCGTCCTCAACTTAAAGGGCTGGGGGTCGACGTCACGGCCAACGGCGACGTCGCCACGATCAGCGGCAAGGTCCCCTCGATCTACGAAGCCATGCTCGCTTACCGAGCCGCCGAACAAACCCCCGGGGTTCGCGAAGTCGTCGACCGGCTCGAGTTCCCACTTCCGGACGAGAACAACCCCAACGTTCTCAAGACCAAAGCCAGGCCCGACGACCTGGAGCCTTACCTGCTTCATCACCTCCGCCGCCAGGCCGGCGGCGCCGCGCACATCGACAAGGTCCACGTTCAGGGGGATCTGATCCAGGTCCGAGGAACGCTCCCCGCCGGCGACGATCCATCACGAATCAACGCCCTGCTCCGTTCAATTCCGCTGCTCCGCGACTTTCACATCGAGTCGAGCTTCAACCCGGAGTGACCGTTTCGCCCCGCCGCCGCGCGACTTTGGAAAGGATGGGAAAACTCACCGCCCCCTCGATTCGATCCCGGGGGGAACGGTCGCAAATCGCGGAGGGGTTTGATCTTGATCGAATCTTGAGAACGCGCTTAGGATGACCTCCCAATCCTAGCGGGAGCTCTGAACGCTCGTCTGCGCGCCGAAGGTCATCGTCGACCCGTGGCGGGGATGTCGTCCATCAAGTTCGTGAGATGAATGAGGATCGACCACGTATGATCGCCAACAAGGACGGGGGCGTTCCCAACGGTGAGGCGGCCCATTCCATCCTCGGGTCGAAGCCGCACCGTGACACAACCCTCGCCGGCGGTTATGAGGTCGCTCTCGACCGAACCCGCGGTTGGCTTCACGCTCGCCAGCAGTCGGACGGCCACTGGGTGGGCGAACTTGAAGGCGACACGATCCTCGAATCCGAGACCACCCTCCTCATGGCCTTCTTCGGCCGCGAAAACGAGGAGGTTTGCAAGCGTTCGGCCCGGTATCTCCTGAAACACCAGCTTGAGGACGGCGGCTGGCCCAACTACCCCGGCGGCCCCGCCGAGATCAGCACTTCGGTCAAGGGTTACTTCGCCCTGAAGCTGACCGGAACACCGACCGACGACCCGGCGATGGTGAAGGCCCGCAAGGCCGTCCTCGCCATGGGGGGCGCGGCGGCCTGCAACAGCTTCACGCGGTTCTACCTCGCGCTGCTGGGACAGCTCTCGTACGACGAATGCCCGACCGTCCCACCCGAGTTGGCGCTGATTCCCAAGCACTGGAACTTCAGCCTTTACGCGATGTCCTCCTGGACGCGGACGATCGTCGTTCCGCTCTCGATCGTTTCCCACTTCAAGCCCGTCCGAAAGCTCCCCCCTGAGAAGAGCATCGACGAGCTGTTCATCGACGGCGTCAAGAAGTGGTCCCGACCTCGTCTGCCCCTATTCTCGTGGGGCAGGTTCTTTCTCGCCGTCGACCGTGGTCTGAAGTGGGCCGACCGCCTGCTGCCGACCGCCGTTCGTCGTCGCGGCGTCCAGGCCGCTCACCGGTGGATGGTCGAGCACTTCGAGGACTCGGACGGCCTGGGCGCGATCTATCCGCCGATGGTCTACACGATCCTCGCTCTGCGTTGCCTGGGCTATGAGGACGACTCCGCCAGCGTCGTCTGGGCCTGGAGGCAGCTCGAAGATCTGAAGATCGACGAGGGCGATACGACTCGCTTCCAACCTTGCGTCTCTCCCGTGTGGGACACGGCGATCACGGCCATCGCTCTCTCCGACGCCGACGAACCCTCCGACGAGGCGGCCCTTGAGAAGGCGGGCGACTGGCTTCTCGACAAGGAACTCCGTCGCGGCGGCGACTGGCAGGTGCGTCGGCCGGGGGTCGAACCGAGCGGCTGGCACTTCGAGTACGCCAACGGGTTCTATCCGGACATCGACGACACGGCCATGGTCCTGATGGCACTGCTCCGGTCGCCTGCATCCGCCGAACCGCGATACGTCGAGTCGATCAAGCGGGGGACCGACTGGCTGCTCGCGATGCAGAACCGCGACGGCGGCTGGGCGGCCTTCGATGTGGACATCGACAACGAGGTCCTCACCCAGGTCCCGTTCGCCGACCACAACGCGATGCTCGACCCGAGCTGCGCCGATATCACGGCCCGAATCATCGAGGCGTTCGGCCATCTCGACTTCCCGCTCGACCACCCCGCGATCGCCCGGGGACTCGACTACCTCTGGCGGACCCAGGAGCCCGAGGGCTGCTGGTACGGCCGCTGGGGCGTGAACTACATCTACGGCACCTGGCAGGTGCTTCAGGGTCTCCATGCCGCGGGCCATCCGATGGACGCTCCGGCCCTGATCCGCGCGGCCGACTGGTTGGAATCCGTCCAGCAGTCCTGCGGCGGCTGGGGCGAGACCTGCCGAACTTACGACGAGCCCGAGCTCAAGGGGACCGGCGTCCCCACGGCCTCGCAGACTGCGTGGGCGGTCCTCGGCCTGATCGCCGCCGGCCGCGCCAGGAGCCATGCCGTGGCTCGAGGCATCCAGTATCTCGTCGACACCCAGCTTGAAGATGGTTCGTGGGACGAGGTCGAATTCACCGGCACGGGCTTCCCCCGGGTCTTCTATCTTCGTTATCACCTATATCGGATCTCGTTCCCCCTGATGGCGCTCGCCCGCTACGGCCAGGCCGTGGCCGGCGAAAGGGGACTGGCCCCTGGCGCCCTGGCGAGCCGAATTCCGGCCGATCCTCGCCCGACGGTCTGAACTGATTTCATCCTCCGTTCGATTCCGCCTCGATCCGGTCTCGCGCAAGCAGAACAAGGGAGTGATCGCCGCATGCGTTTCCCATTCCAGGCGACCAGCCGGATCGCCGGCTACATTGCCAAGAAGAAGCTCTCCAGGGCCAAGAAGTTCCCGATGGTCCTGATGCTGGAGCCGCTTCACGCCTGCAACCTGACCTGCACCGGCTGCGGACGGATTCGCGAATACTCCCAGACGATCAAGCAAAAGCTGTCGATCGACGAATGCCTCGCCGCCGTCGACGACTGCGGCGCGCCGGTGGTCTCGATCTGCGGCGGCGAGCCGATGATCTACCCGGGGATCGGCGAACTCACCGCCAAGATCCTGGAGCGCAAGAAGGTCGTCTACCTTTGCACCAACGGCATGTTCATCCGCAAGAAGATCGCGGACTTCAAGCCGAACAACCGCTTCTTCTTCAACGTCCATTTCGACGGCATGCGGGAGAACCACGACCTTGCCGTTGAGCGCAAGGGGGTCTTCGACATCGCCATCGACGGCGTCAAGGCCGCCAAGGAAGCCGGCTTCCTCGTCTGCACGAACACGACGGTCTTCAAGGAGACCGACATGAACGAGCTCGACGAGTTGTTCGGCCACCTCACCGGCCTGGGCGTGGACGGCTTCCTCATCTCCCCTGGCTACGGCTACGACGCCGTCGCCGACAAGGAGATGTTCCTCACCCGCGCCGATATCCGGGCCAAGTTCCGCGCGGCCGAGGCCATGTTCCGCAAGTACCGCTTCTACACCTCGCCGATCTACCTGGAGTTCCTCCAGGGCAAGCGCGAGCTGAGCTGCACGGCCTGGGCCAATCCGACCCGAAACATCAAGGGATGGAAGGGCCCCTGCTACCTCATCACCGACACCCACCACCCGACCTTCGGCGACCTGATCGACAAGACCAACTGGGAGAACTACGGCCCAGGCCGCGACCCGCGCTGCGAGAACTGCATGATGCACTCGGGCTTCGAGACATCCGCAGCGCTCGGCGTCAACAGCCGGCTTGGCGACACGCTCAAGATGGTCAAGTGGCAGTTCCTTTGAGCCACGCCCCTGACCAACTGGCGCCTCCGCCTTCATCGGCCGACATCGGCGTGCTGACTGCACTGCCGATGGAGGCCGGCCACCTGATCGACCGGCTGTCGCACGTCCGGCGCTACACCAGCCGGTCCCTCACGGTCGTTGAGGGAGAGCTTGAGGGCCGCCTCGTCGTGGTGCTCGCCTCCGGCGTGGGTCGAGAATCGGCCCGCCGTGGGGTCGAGCACCTGATCGACGGCCATCGCCCGCGCTGGATCGTCTCCGCCGGATACGCCGGCGCGCTCGATCCCGACCTGAATCGGAATGACCTCGTCGCCCCGCGCGCCCTCGTCGACGACGCCGGGGCCGAGATCGTGCTGGACTCCTCGCCCTTCGAAGCGGTCCCCACCGTCCGCATCATCTCCCGCCTTCTCCTGGTCGACCGCGTGATCGGCGACGCCTCGGAGAAGGCCGAACTGCGACGACGCCACCAGTCCGACGCGATCGACATGGAGACCTTCGCGGCGGCCGAGGTGGCGCGAGCACGTCGCGTCCCTTTCCTCTCGCTCCGCGTCGTCAGCGACGACGCTCGCACCGATCTCCCGCCTGAGATCGGCCGGATGCTCAACGCCTCGGGGAGCTACCGCGTCGGTGCGGCGCTGCGTGCGCTGTGGGGACGGCCCTCGGCGATCAAGGACTTCTGGAACCTGCACGCGCACGGCATGGAAGCCGCGGACCGCCTGGCCGATGGGCTCCAGGTTCTCATCCGCGGCCTCAACTGAGCAGGTCGCTCAGAACTTACTTCTTGGCCGGGGCCGGCGCGGAGCCTTCCGGCGGAGTCGGCACCGCGCCTCGGGGCGAGAGCGAGCCCCGAACGGGCGTCGTCGGGATGTTCGTCCCCCTCCGGATCGATCGGACCTGCGCGTCCGGGGCGAGCATGCTGTCCACGCCCATCGTCGCCAGCGGAGCCACCAGGCACATCATCAGCAGCCCAAGGCCGAGTGCGTGCCACGGGTGGAACTGAAGCACGAACATGAAGACCAGGAACCAGATGATCGCCTGGAGGACCGTCAACGACACCTGCGAGGTGAACATCGTCTCGAACGACGGGTGGAAGTAGGCCATCACCAGACCCAGGATCAGCGAGGCCAGGGAGACCTTCAGCCCGGCTTTGGGAGTCACCTCGTCGTAGAGAGCGTCCTGCGCCACCTCCACGGCGGTGAAACACCCCACAAAGGCCACGACCCAGTAGACCAAGAACGTCAGAAGCATCGTCCACATGAGCAGGCGTCCCCGGATGCCGGGCGGTTGTTGCGGGTCCTCGTCGATCGACCGGACGTATCGTACTCCGATCCAGCAAGCCGCACCACCGGCCCCTGGAGGTTTCCCGTCGAACTGCTATCATCGGCCTTTAGAGGAACCCTACGACACGAACGAGATCGACGCGAGACCTGCCCCGATGATCCGCCTCAGCGCCTTCGCCGACGAGATCTCCCAGGACCCCCGCGAGCAGATCGACGTCTTGACCCGGCACGGCGTCAAGCACATCGAATTCCGGGCGATCCACGGCACCAACGTGCTGGACCTCTCCGACGAGCAGCACCGAGAGTTCCGCTCCATGCTCGGCGACGCCGGGTTCGGCCTCAGCGCGCTGGGCTCGCCGATCGGCAAGATCAAGATCACCGACCCGTTCGAGCCTCACCTCGACCGCTACGCCAAGGCTCTGGACCTGGCCGATTTCTACGGCTGCCCTCGGATCCGAATCTTCAGCTTCTACATGCCGGCCGGCGACGATCCGACGATCCACCGCTCCGCCGTGATGGACCGCATGTCGCAGCTCGCGGACATCGCCGTTGAGCGCAACGTCGCGCTCTTCCTCGAGAACGAGAAGGGCATCTACGGCGACCTGGCCGACCGCGTCCACGACCTTCTGACCACTGTGGACTCGCCCGCCCTCTCGCACGCCTTCGACCCGGCGAACTACGTCGAGGTCGGTCAGTCGATCGATCCCGCCTGGACGCTGCTGAAGCCGTTCCTGACGCACTTCCACGTCAAGGACTACAGCGAGGCCCAGCACAAGAACGTCCCCGCCGGTGAAGGCGACGGCCAGATCCCGGCGTTGCTCGCCGATGCGGTCGGTGGAGGGTACGACGGCTTCGTCGTGCTCGAACCGCACCTGACCGTCGCCGAACTCTCTTACGGCTTCACCGGCCCGGAACGCTTCGCCGACGCCGCCAATGCCCTGAAACGGATTCTCAAAGAGAAATCGATCCCCTTCGCCTGACCCCTCCTCCGAGATGGAGTGCCTCATGCATCGCCACGACTCGCTCAACCGTCGTTCGTTCCTTCAGGGCGCCGCGGCCGGCGGTGCTTTGCTCGGCCTCGGTCTTCGCGGCCTCCCCGTCCTGGCTGCCGACCCGACCGGCAAGCCCTCGGCCGGCAAGATCGGCGACTTCAAGATCTCGCTCGCCGAATGGTCCCTGCACAAGGCTCTCCAGGCCAAGAAGATCGACAACCTCGACTTCCCCAAGATCGCCCGCGAAGAGTACGGCATCGAGGGCGTCGAGTACGTCAACCAGTTCTTCAAGGACAAGGCCCACGACTCGGTCTACCTGGCCGACCTGAAGAAGCGGGCCGCCGATCACGGCGTGACCAACGTCCTCATCATGATCGACGGCGAGGGGGACCTGAGCGCCCCCGAGCAGGCCGACCGGGTTAAGGCCGTGGCGAACCACAAGAAGTGGGTCGACGCCGCCGCCGCTCTCGGCTGCCACGCGATCCGCGTCAACACCGGCAGCCATTACAGCCCGACCGACGTCGCCAACGCCGCCGAGGCCTGTGCGGCGCTGGCCGACTACGGTGCCCAGAACAAAATCTCCATCATCTGCGAGAACCACGGCGGACCGTCCAGCAATCCGGACGCCCTGCTGGCCCTCATCAAGGGAGTCGGCAGCAAGCAGTTCGGCACCCTCCCGGACTTCGGCAACTTTCCGAAGAAGGAAGGCAAGTACACGATCGACGTCTACGACGCGATCGCCCGGATGATGCCGTTCGCCAAGGGCGTCTCCGCCAAGAGCTACGACTTCGACGATGAGGGGAACGAGAAGAACCTCGACTTCGCCCGCATCATGAAGATCGTCACGGACGCCGGCTATCACGGCTTCGTCGGCATCGAGTACGAGGGAAGCCGCCTCAGCGAGCCCGACGGAATCAAGGCCACGAAGAAGCTGCTGGAGAAGCTCCGGGGCTCGGAATACCACGGCTGAGCGGCCCTGCTTACAGCCTGCTTCCACACGGGGACCCGGCCTTGACCGGGTCCCCGTCGTTTCGTAAGGTACGCGACGAAATCGGCGGATTCCGGCGCATTAGCCGCGCCCGCTCCGAGCCACGACCGACGACGAACCAGGGATGGAACCCGTGTCGCTCGATCGCACCCAGATCCTGGTGCTCAACTACAACGGCCGAGCGCTCCTGGAGGAGTGTCTCCCCTCCGTCGTCGAGGCCGCGCGGCGATCGCCCATCCCCTGCTCCGTCATCGTCGTCGACAACGATTCGACCGACGACTCGCTCGTCTGGCTGGCGGTGAATTGCCCGGAAGTCCAGGCGATCCGCCGCCCCAACCGGGGTCTGACCTCGTTCAACGACGTCCTCGCCGATCGCGGCGAGCGATTCGTCTTCCTGCTCAACAACGACGTGAAGCTCGCGCCCGACTCCGTCGCACCGTTGCTTCGCGCATTCGACGATCACCCGGACGCCCTGTTCACCGCGCCGCAGTGCTGGACCTTCGACGGCCAGACTTACGAGGGGATGCGGACGCGGGTCCGAACGCGGTTCGGCATGGTCCAGGGAATGTCGCGCGTCCCCGGTCATGAGTCGACCGCCCACCTGGCTGACCTCACCGCCGCGGCCGGTCCGGTCCTGGCCGTCGACCGTGCGCGATTCCTGGCTCTCGGGGGGTATGACCCGATCTACTTCCCCGGCCGCATCGAGGACCTCGACCTCGGTTTCCGAGGCTGGATGGCCGGTCTTCGCGGCTATTACATCCCGGAGTCGGTTGCCTATCACAAGGGCTTCGCAACCTTCGCCCCGGAGTTGGGCGAGGAGCGTTGCGACGGCCTGGCGATCAGGAATACGTTGATCTTCGCCTGGAAGAATCTCCGAGGTCGACGTCTCGCGAGCCACCTGGCCTGGCTGACCGTTCGGCTGGCTAGGGGCGGACGGATCTTCCGACAGGCCTTTTTGGAAGCCGCAGCGCGTTGGCGTGAAGTCCTTCAGGCTCGTCGCGCCCTGCATGCGGACACCGTCGGCTGGGTCGATCGGCAGGAGGCGTTCTTTCAGCGCTTTGAGTGGTAGTCGATGGGTCCGCAGCCTGGTCGCGAAGGAATCGCGACCGAGGCGAGGCACGAGGGAGTTCGATCGATCCGACCGCATGGAGGCGAACGGATGGCCGCCGAGACGTTCAACCTGGTGATCGACGCCCGCCCGAGCGGGCCTCGCGGCCTGCTCGCCGCTGAGGTCGTGCTGGGTCGTTCGCTGCTCGCCCGGCTGATCGACCAGGGTCTCGCCGCCGTCGGCCCAGGCCGCCGCATCGCCGTCGTCGCGGATCGCGGCCAGATCTCCAAGGTCTCGGGCATGATCAGCGACGCCAACCTCGGGCGCGTCGACCTGGTCGAGACGGAACCTGCCGACAGCAGCGCCGTGCTGCGAACCGATCGTCTCTACGACGGCCGTCGCCTGGCTCGCGCGGTCCGTCGCGGCCGCGATCCCGAAACCGCCGCGTTCTGGCGACTTGACCGTCCCGAAAGGCTCGCCGGCGCGGAACAGGAACTCAACCGACGGCTCAACTATCAGCCCCTCGGCCGGTACTGGGCGTTCCCGCTCGCTGAACGCCTGGCCGCGACGCTCGCCCCGACGCGCATTGGTCCGAATTCACTGACGCTCACCGCCGGCACGCTCATGCTGGTGGGCGTTGTAATCGTGGGACTCGGCGGGCTTGGTCCGTTCGGACAGGCCGCGACAGCACTCGCCTTCGCGGCGGCCCTCGTCCTGGACACGGCCGACGGCCGCCTCGCTCGGCTGCAGGGGTCGTGCTCGGCCTTCGGGAAATGGCTCGATCAGGTCCTCGACGAACTCGCGGATCTCGCCCTCCACGGTGCGATCGCCTGGAGCGCCTTCGTGGCCTCGGGTTGGCCGGGTTGGCTTGTGCTGGGGATGACCTTCGCCGCAGGCAAATACATGTTCCTGATCCAGTCGTTGACCGGCGAGGAACTGGAGAAAGCCGCCACGGCTGGACCGGCCGCTAACGTTCGCTCGCCGAGACCGCTGCAACGCTTCGTCGGTCTGATCGGGCACGCCGACCTGCGCTGGCACCTCTGGATCGTCCTGGCGGCGATCGGCCGGCTCGACGTCGCCCTCGCGGCCTACGCCGTCTACTTCCCCGCGCGTGCGTTCGCCGGCATCGTGAGGAAGGGGGCGGCTCATGCCTGAGCCCCGGATCACGGCCCTGATCGTCGCTCGGAACGAGGAGGCCAACCTCCCCGGCTGCCTGGCGTCGGTCGCCTTCGCTCATGAGCGCGTGGTCGTCGTCGACCCCACGAGCGACGACGAGACGCTGGCCGTCGCTCAACGATTTGCCGACGTCGTCCTGGTTCGCCCGTTCGACGACTTCGCCTCCCAGCGCAACGCAGGCCGGGCCGCGGCTTCAGGCGACTGGCTCCTCTCAATCGACGCCGATGAGCGGGTTACGCCCGAACTTGCCGACGAGATTCAGGCCGCGCTCCGCGATCCCTCAAACACCTCCGATGGCTTCCGGATCCCGATCCGCAGCGAGATCCTCGGCCGACCGTTCGGCTACTCAGGGACGCAGCAGGATCTGCCGTTGCGGCTCTTCCGCCGCGATCTGGGCGAGTGGGTGGGTAAGGTCCATGAGACCGTGAAGTTCGACAGCGAAATCGGCCGGATGAACGCTCCGCTCGATCATCGGACGATCCCCGACGTCCGCGTCTTTCTTCGCAAGATCGACCAGTACACGACCCTTGAGGCTCGCGACCTCCACCGCGCCGGGGAGAGGTTCCGGACGCGCGATTTGACGCTGCGGCCGGCCTGGTTGTTCCTCAAGCTGTACCTGTACAAGCAGGGGTTTCGCGACGGCCTGGAAGGGTTGATGTTCTGCGCGTTGTCAGGCGTGTCGGCGGCGGTCCGCACATGGAAGTTGCGGGAAATCGACCACATGGAGGCGGCGGGATGATCTCGGCACACGAGGCTGAAGTCACGTTCCGATTCGACGCCCTGCACTGGCGGTTCAAGGACTCGCTGGAGCCCGACGACTACCGCCTGCGCGGGGTCCTGGACGCCATCGGCTCGGTGGAAGGCCTGCGGGTCCTGGACCTCGGCTGCGGCAAGGGCCGGTTCGCCCGGGCGCTTCAGAATCACGGGGCGATCGTCACCGGGATCGACGTCTCCACCGCCATGCTCGCCGAGGCGCAGGGCATCGACCGCGTTCGCGGCAGCGCCCGCTGTCTTCCCTTTTCCGACGCGAGCTTCGACGCCGTGGTGGCCGTCGAGGTCTTCGAGCACCTCGAACCCTCAACCTGGCGCGAAGCCATCGCCGAGGCCCAACGCGTGCTGACCCCGCGCGGAGTGCTGGCGATCGTCGACAAGAGCCTGGCCTCGCTCAACGCCCAGCGCCCCTGGATGCCCGGGGCCTTGGTCAAGAGAATCGACGAACGCCGCGGCCTCTGGATGTACCCGGCCGACGGCCCCGTCCGCGAGCGCTGGTTCTGGCCCAGCCGGCTTCGCAAGGAACTCCTGAAGTCGTTTCCCGACGTCCGCGTCGTTCACCTGCTGTCGCCGGCGGAACGTCGTCTCGTCCTCTTTCGGCGTGTGCCTGGAGCCCGCTTGATGGCCCTCTGGGTGGCTCGGCGCGATGGAGGCGAAGGCGATGTCTGAGAGCAGCCGGACGACTCCGGCGGTTCTTCCGTTCCTTCTCTGGAAGACGCCGCCGGGCCTCGAAATGATCCTCGCCCAGGAGGGTGTCGCGTTCGAGGTCGTGAACGACTCGCATCCGTTCGCATTCCGGAGCGGCCGGTTCGTCCTCTTCGACGGCCGCCGCGAGTCGCCGGCGACGATGCGAGCATTGCTCAACTCCTCCCACGTCGCCATCGACGTGGATGAGTTCCGCCGCAACCAGCCCATCGACCCATTCCAGGCGCTCGTGGACGACCGTCCCATGCGAGGTACCTGGGACGTGGGCGGCTTCACCCTCCGCGAAAAGGTCGCCCGTCACCCCAAGGCGCAGATTCGCGAGACGATCATCGAGCGGCTTCGGGAGATCGTCGGAACCCATCAAGGCGTCTGGCTGCGGCTTGCTCCGTTCCCGCATCCGTTCCTCTCGGCGTTCAACCTGCGAGTGGACCTCGACGAGCCGGTGGCCGAGGATTACTTCCGATTCGCCCTGAGCCGCAACCTGCTCGACGACTGCACCACCCATTTCGTCAGCACTCAGGCCTACCAGGCCGAGCGCGAGGTTCTGTCGAATCTTGCCGGTCGCGACGCCCAATCGCACGGTCATTACCATTACGTCTACCGCGACCCCGAGGCCAACCTTCGCAACCTCGAACGGGCCGACCTGATCCTCCGGGATCGCGGTTTCGAGATCGAGGGTTTCGCCGCCCCCCACGGCCGCTGGAACCCTTCGCTCGACGACGCCATCGAGGCCCTGGGGTATTCGTACTCGTCCGACTTTCAGCTCGGCTACGACGACCTGCCGTTCTTCCCCTGGAAGGACGGCCGGTTCTCACGCGTGCTGCAGGTTCCCGTCCATCCGATCTGCGAGGGCCTCTTCCTCGATGCGGGTGCGGTCGACGGCCGACCCGTCGCCGAGCACCTCGCGGCGGTGGTCGAAGAAAAGATCGAGGCGGGCGAGCCGGCCTTCGTTTACGGTCATCCCGAGCGAAGATTGGGGCGGATGCCCGAGGTCATGCTCGCGCTGGCTTCAACGCTCTCGAATCGCCCCCTCGTCTGGCGGACGACGCTCACCGAGATGGCTCGCTGGTGGCGCTGGCGGGCCTCCCGCAAATGGCTGGCGATCTCGCGCGGCGCCGGCCGGGTGGAGATCCAGTTCGAGGACTGGAACGCCGACTATCCGCTCGCCGTGGAGATCCAGAAGGGCTCGTTCCGCTGCCTGCTGCCGATCACAGGCCCGCGAACGCTCCTCGACCTGGACTCGCTGGCCTACGAGCGCCGGCCGGCGCCAGCAAGACGGGCCGTGCGTCCGCCGACGCTGGATCCCAGGCCGGCCTCGCTGAAACAGATCGTGCGGCAGGCTCTCGACTGGGAGACGGTCACGCCGATCGACGAGATTCCGGGAACGACCATCGCCGGCCGCGTGAAGAAGGGGCTGCGGCGTTGGAAGCTCTCGAAGACGGGGACGAGTTGATGGACGACCGTTCGCTGGAGACCCCCGACACCGAGCCGACGGCCGCCCGCTGGGTGGCGTCGCGTTCGCATGGGCCCTACGCGGCGGGCTCCGCGTTCCTGCACGCCCCGTCGTTCGCCTTCCAGGCCTGGGGCGGGGGTGAGAACCAGTTGATTCAGACCGGGCGGCACCTGGAAGGTTTCGACCTCCCCGTCCGCCTCTTCCATCCCTGGACGGACCGGCTGATCGACGCCCGCGTGCTCCACCTGTTCGGGATGTCTCGCGAGGGGCTGGAGTTGGCGAAAGCCGCTCGGGCTCGCAATGTCCCCGTGGTCCTCTCGCCGATCTGCTGGTACGAGCCTCGCTCGCTTTGGGCCTTGGAGCCGACGGTCGCCCGAAAACTCGCCGCCGTCGGCCTCTGGTCGATGCGGCGGACGTTCCCAGCGTTCTCTGGTTGGCGTCGCGAACTGCTGCAACTCGCCGATCGGGTGCTGCCGAACTCGGAAGACGAGGCCGAGCAACTCATCCGCATGTTCGGGGTGGACCGACGACGGATCGCCGTCGTCCCCAACGGCGTCCTTCCCGACTTCGGCTGGGGGTCGCCCCAACTCTTCCGCGAGCGCGTCGGCGACTTCGAATTCGTGCTGTTCGTCGGCCGCATCGAGCCCCGCAAGAATCCGCTGGGCTTGATCCGAGCGACGCGACGCCTGGGGCTGCCTCTGGTGGTCGTCGGCGAGGCTCCTCCCCAGCACGAGAACTACGAACGCCTCTGCCGCCGCGAGGGAGGAGACCGCGTGGTCTGGCTGGAATCGCTCGACCACCACGACCCGCTCCTGATCTCGTCGTACGCCGCGGCCCGGGTCTTCGCCCTCTGCAGTTGGTTCGAGACCCCCGGCCTGGCGGCGCTCGAGGCGGCTCTCGCCGGCGCAGCGATCGTCATCACCCCCCACGGCTCGACGCGATCCTACTTCGGCGACCGCGCGGAATACGCTCGACCCGGCCGGGTGGACGAAATCGGCGCAGCGCTTTCGCGAGCCTGGCGTGAAGGGCCAAGACCTGGTCTTGCCGCACACGTCGCTTCAAACTACCTTTGGGACCGCGTCGCCAAGCTCACGGCGGAGGTTTATGACCAGGTCGCCGACTGACCTCAAGCCTGTTCAGACCGGGCGCTATCGCTACAGCAAGCTGCGATGGCGGATCCTGGTGCGCGCCTTCGACACGGCCGGCAGCCTCGTCGCGCCTCTCTGGCGCGGTCTGCGGCCAAGCCCGAAGGTGGACGCGCCCCGGCGCATCCTGGTCGTCCAACTCGACCACCTGGGCGACGCCGTCCTTTCCGCCCCGCTCATCGCGCAGCTCCGTCAGGCCTACCCGGACGCCGAGATCGACGTCCTGGCTTCGCCGAGCAATCACGAAGTCTTTGAGGCCGACCTCAACGTGACGCGGGTTCAGATCGCCGAACGGACCTGGTTCGAACGCAGCCCGTCGCGACGGGGACTGGCTGCCGAGGTCTGGCGGCTCGGTCGCTCGCTCCGGGGGGCTCGTTACGACCTGGGCGTCGACGTTCGGGGCGACGTGCTTTCGATCCTCGTCCTGGCGATCGGCGGCGTCTCGCGTCGCGTCGGTTTCGCGATGGGCGGAGGTTCGTTCCTGTTGACCGACGTCGCGGAATGGACGCCAGGCCGGCACGAGGTCCGCTCTCGGCTGGAACTCCTCAGGCCGCTGGGGATCACGCCCGATTTCGACGGCCGAGCCCTCGTTCACGTCCGCGACGAGGACCGAGCGGAGGTCGCGGCGCGGATCTTCGACGCCTGGCCGAGTCGACCCGATCATCGCTCACGACGATTCGGCAAGGCGGCTCGCCGCGGTTCCGACGCCCGGCTGCATGCGGATCAATTCCGACCGCAATCGCCGATGTTGGCCGTCCACCTCGGTGCGGGGACCGCTGCCAAACGCTGGCCCAAACGGCACTGGAAAGATCTGATCGAGCGATTCCTCGCCGACGGCTGGCGCGTCGTCATCGTGGGAGGGCCGGAGGATCCGCCGCTTTCACGAATCCTGGCTCCCCATGACCAGCTCGTGGATTGGTCGGGCCGACTGACTGTCCGAGAAACGACGGCTCTGCTGGAGCGCGCCGACCTGTTCATCGGTGCGGACTCCGGCCCGGCGCATCTCGCAGCCTCGGCGGGCGTTCTCTCGCTGATCCTCTTCAGCGGGACGAACAACCCGATCCAGTGGCGGCCCTGGTCGTCGCGTTCCCTGGTTCTGCGCAACCGGGTCCCCTGCCGGCCGTGCCACCAGAAGACTTGCCCGCTGGCCGACCACCCCTGCATGACGGGCCTGAGCCCCGCGCGAGTCTATCGAGTCGCTCGGCGATGGATCGCACGGTGGAATCCCACCGCCGCCGACTCGAAACCTGCCGTCCCCAGCTCCGCCCCACTGGAGATCGCCTATGAACCCGACTTCAACGCCGCACCCTGACGCCGATCATCGCACGATCGACGTCAGGGGCTGGCTGATCCTTGCCTGGGTCGTGGTCTGGTCGGCCGCATACTTCCACTTTGCGCTCGCCACGCGCTTCCCCTGGCTGCGTTCGTGGCTCGGCTGGTTCTCCTGAGCGCGGCGACTCAGTCATCCTGATCAATAGGCGTCGGCCGAGACGATCTCGCCGCCGGCGCGCGTCAGGAGCGCGGCGAACGTCTCGATCGAGACCGTCTCCCTGATGAACCGCGTCGAGCCGTCGGCCATCACGACGTTCGCGCCGCCGGGGTGGAAGGCGTAGACGGCGTAGACGTTCGAGCAGTTGAGAGCGCAGCGCCCCTTGTTGACCACGCCCCCCTGGTCGTATCCGCGAATGCTGAACGCGTTGGGCTCGCCCCAGCCGCACAGCAGCGAGGCGTTGGCCGTCGTCTGGCCTGAGTCCGGCACCATCTTCAGTCCCGTCCGCCAGATCTGGGGACGACCGGCCGACTCCACCAGCATGATCGTGTTGCTGGTGCCGTCGAGGATCTCGGCGACGTTCCGCCGCCCTGCCGTGTTGTTCCCCTGCAGGACGCCGTCGTAGTTGCCCGGATCGCCGCTGCTCATCACCGACGGCTTGACCCACAGGTTGGAGCTGATCCCCGTGCTGGCCGCGTAGTCGGCCGCGGCCGAGGGCCACTTGTCCATCCCCTGTCCGGGCTTGGCGATGAACGTCGGGTTCATCCGAGGAGAGTTCGGCGAATCCGGGCAGATGAACACCGAGAGCGGATACTGGATGGCCGTGCTGTTCTCGGGGACGTTGTAGTTGGCGTCGATGTTGTACAGGTTGTACAGGTTCACCTGTTCCATGTACGGGATGATCTGCGGTCCCCAGTAACGCGTCACCGGCGTCGTCTCGTTCATCGGGAAGCTGTTCATCGCCGCATGGACGTTGTGCATCCCCAGCCCAAGTTGCTTCAGGTTGTTGGCGCACTGCATGCGACGCGCCGCCTCGCGTGCAGCCTGGACGGCCGGCAACAGCAGACCGATCAACACGGCAATGATCGCAATCACGACCAACAGTTCGATCAGTGTGAATCCACGACGACGTGAGCGAACGAATGGACCGGCAGCCATGAGGGGTCTCCAGGGGTGGGAAAGGTTCAGCGGGGGGCGGATGATGAGGCGAGGCCGGGAAGCGCGGGAGCGCGAACCCGGAGCTTGGGCTCGGTGAGCGATTCCAGGAACGCCTTGAGATCGCCCAACTCCTGCTTGTTGAGGCCGAGGGGCTTCAGCAGGGGGGACTTGGTGGGGAAGAGCGGGTCGACAGCCTGCTCGGGCTTGCGCCGAAGCGTGGCCATGCCGGCGTTGTACATGTTCAGAACGCCGGTCAACTCGAACAATCCATTGTGCATGTAAGGACCTGTCGCGGCGACGTTCCGGAGGCTCGGCGTGCGGAACCGGCCGACGTCCTCCGCCTTGTTCGTCACCTTGTAGCGACCAAGGTCCTCCAACTCGCGGCCGTAATAGCTCAGGCCGAGATCATGGAACTGGCCGTCGCTCAGGGCGGGCCCGTTGTGGCAGTTGATGCACCGAGCCTTGCCTCGAAACAGGTCCAGGCCAAGGAGCGCCTCGTTCGAAAGGGCCTCGCGATCGCCTCGCAGGAACTTGTCGAAGTCGCTGCGACCGCCGACGACCGAACGCTCAAAGGCCGCGATCGCCCTGGCCGCCGAATCGAGGCCGACCTCGTCTGAACCGAAGATCGCCTTGAAGGCTTCGCGATACTCGGGGACGGCGTTGAGTTCCTTGGCGACCTGATCGGGAGTCGCACTCATCTCGGAGGGATTGAGGATAACCTGACGAGCCTGTTCTTCCAGGCTGCCGGCTCGGCCGTCCCAGAACATGGCCGGCAAATAGGCCAGGTTCATGATGCTCGGCGCGTTCCGCTTGAGCGGCTCGCGACGATGCCCGTAAGCCGTCGTTCGGCCGTCAGCCCAGCCCAGATCCGGGTCGTGGCACGAGGCGCATGCGAGCTGTCCGCTCCCCGACACCCGAGGGTCGAAGAAGAGCTTCTTTCCTAGCTCGACCTTCTCCTTGGTCGTGGGATTATCCGCGGGCGGGACAGAAGCCGGGAGAAGCCCCAGCTCACGCCAGTCGACGCCCGAGTCGACCTGCGGGGCCGGCCACTCGGCCGCCGGCCGTTGGTAGACCTCGCGCAGTCGCGTCGCTCGCGTCTCTCGATCCGCCGCCGACTCCATGGCCGCCGGAGTCCGCCTCGGCGAGACAGGCACCTGCGCCCGACATGTCTCGACCAGCCCCCACGACACCCATGCCAACCACAGCAAACGCCGCAACGAGCACCCTCTCATGTCGCCTTCGACTCTTTCACCCAATTGCGTGATTCCAGGATGCACAGCCCGACGGCGATTGAGATCCAATCTCAATCAACGGGCGAGGAGTCCTAGAATAACAAAGGGCGTTCGGAGTTTCAACGCGTCGCGCGGGGAGAAGCGTCGGCCGGGGTGAGACCGAGAATCCATCGGGTCGATTCGAGCCACATGTCGCGAAACTCCTGTTCTTCCCAGACCTCGCGACGATGACCGAGACCGTTGTAGAGGATGCGTCCCTTGCCATACGGACGCGCCCAGGCGACGGGGAAATCGTTCTGAGGGCGAACACCCTTGCGGGTGCGGTCCAGCTTGTCGGGATCGAGTCTCAGGAGCACGCGCGAGTCGGCCGGTGAGAAATCGCGGATCTGATAGATCTCATCCTTGAGGGAGAAAGCGGGAGGCAGCTTTCGGAAGCCGGGAAAGTCGGGCGCGTCGACGATGAGCGGCGCGTCGAACTGCCCCCAAGGGTGGCCGTCGAACGCACCGCCGAGCATCTTGCGATACTCGGGCCATGATGGGAACGTGATCGTGGCGCTGTGGATTCCCATGAAGCCCTTGCCGTCGTCCCGAATGAAGGCGAGGAGATCGGCCTTCTGGGAGTCGTCCATGTCGAGATCGCCGTCGGTGAAGAAGACGACGGCGTCGAACTGGTCGAGGTTTTTGGCCTCGTACTTGAGAGGCTTCTTGGTGATGTTGCCGCAGTCGGTGCGGAGAGTCGCCTCCCAGTCGCCGGTGCTGCGGCCGAGGTCGTAGAGCGTCGCCATGGCCGTGGAGACGGCGTCGTGCTGATAGCCCTTGCTCTGGCCGACGAACAGGAGACGCTTCGGCACGCGCGGCTCCTCGCCGAATGAGGAGCCGAAGCCGGCCAGAATGAGAACCGCCATCGCCGTGGCGAGTCGCTTGCTCATCGACCTTCCTCCGTGGCGGCGGCCGACTCTCCCCTGGCCTCCAGCTTGCCGATGGCGTCGAAGACGGCCTTGAAGCAAGCCGCCTCGGATTCGTCGGCTCGCGCGTTCTTGCGCGGCGGACGGCGGCCGTAAAACTCGTCCAGGAAGCCTTCCGCCCCAGACCAGACCGTTTGGACGACTCCCCTCAGGTGGTTGCGGGTGGCTCGGCTCGAGTGTTCGCGGAACCGCGTCATGTCCTCCACCTGCAGGATCGCCGAGGAAGGCTTCCGCCAGGGGCAGGCGACGACGTCGAGCCCCTTCAAGGCGAACGCGACGGTCGTCGGGTCCGGGCGCACGTAGTGCCAGTCGCAGAGGACGACGTCCTTGGGAATCAGGTCGACGGCCCGATGCGTGTCGTTGGTGCTGGCCTCCCACTCGCCGAGGCCCGTGGTGCGGCCGTCGATCAGACGGTCGGCCCATAACCACATACGCCGATTCTTCTGCGCGAGATGGTCGCGGATGCGCCGGACCTCATCGGCGAACAGCACGGAGCGATCTTTACCCCCACAACGCTCGCAGCGGTCCTCGCCGATGTAGAAGACCTCGTCGAGCCCCGCGTGGAAGGCGTCGGCTTCAAAGGCCTCGCAGATCTCGTCGACGATCGGGAAGACGACCTCGTGAACCTGGGGATGCAGCGGGCAGTAGCTCTTGCAGTAGAGCCGGTCCGGGTTGGGCCAGACGTACTTCTCGGGCAGATTGACCCAGGGGGTCTCATCGAACTCGGGATGCGTCTGCAGCAACTTGCCGAGGTGCGATTGCCACGATTGATGACCCAGCAAATTCACCTGCGGGATGATCTTGATCCCATGTTTCTTCGCCGCCGCGACGAGCGTGGCCGCGTTAGCCTTTGACAACCCATCGGCCGACGCCAGTTCGGGACGACTCTCATACTGGTAGTTGAAGTCGATGCGCAGGATCAAGGTGTTGACGTGCCGGGGCCCCAACTCCTCGTCGATGAACCTGGCGAACTCAGCCACGCGTTTCGCGTTCGGCGCGGCGATGCAGAGGCCGCGGATCGGCATCACGTCGTCGAGCTTGTTCGGTTGTTCAGCCTGGGCCATTGGAGGAAGCCCGGCGATGAGGCATAGAAGGAAGACGTTTCGACACGTCATCGCGACACCTCGCTTCCCACCGGGGCCTCGGCGTCGATTAGGGACCGCATGAACTCGGCGGCCATCCTGGCGCTCTCGTGAGCGTACTCGATCCCAACCGTCCGGCCGTTGACCACCGGCAACTGATGGCACAGCTCGTATCCGATGTAGCCCTCGTAGCCGATCGCGTTCATGGCGCGGACGAAGTCGCGATAGTATCGCTCGGTTTCCTCGCCGACGACGCCGTCGTTGCGTTCAAAGCCACGGATCGAGCCGTCCGCGCGACGCTCGAACTCGCCGCCGAAATGGGTCAGGACCTGGAGGTCTCCGACCTCCCGCGCCCCGGCTTCGATGCCCGCCGTACTCCGGTCCGGCATGAGGGGCGCATCAAGGCAGACCTTGAGGTAAGGCGAATCCACCTCGCGGACCATCTGCAGGACGTCTCGGTGGTCCTTGATCAGCGGCTTGTGGTTCTGCAACGCGAGCGTCACGCCGGCGTCGCCCGCGTACTGGGCGCACTCGACGAGGGCGTCGCGGCACCAACTCCAGATTTCTTCATGCGAGAACTTTTCGTGGACGATCGGCCAGTAGTTTTCGGGAATGTCGTAGCTGGCGAGTCGGGGGTGTCGCGTGACGCCCCACCAGGCGAGAAACACGCGGAGCGTCGGCGCTCCCATGTCGGCGGTCATCCGGATCAACTCGCGGAGGTAGCAGATCTGAGTCTCGCGGACCTCCGGGACGGGGTTGCTGAAGTCGTTGTTGGCGGCCACGGCGTAGATCGGGACGCCCTTGTCCTCGGCAAGCCGGCGCAGGTCGCGGCAGCGGTTGGTCGGCCAGTCGAGCGGGTTCCCGTGCGGGCGCTTGCCGTCGACCTCGATGCCGTCGTAGCCGTACTCGGCGGCCCGGTCGATCATCTGCGGGAGCGTCAACTCCTCGCCATCGTACCAGAGGCCGAGGTAGGTGATGCTGTAGAGTCCAATCTTCACGGCGGGCCTCCTCAGTCGATGGCGCGGGCCGACCACCGGACCGCGTTGTGAATCAACCTTCGATACGACGGATGTTCATAGGCCGACGTTCCGTGCCCCAACTGCACGGCCACGACTCGGGCCGATGCACAGGGACCGACCCAGGCCACGACCGGGTCCGACTCCGGTGCATCGGTCTTCAAGAGCGGAATGGCGTTCTCGGCGTGATAAAGATTCTTGTAAGCCTCATCGCGGAGCAGGAACGGGGCGACGCCCCGGAGTACAGGATGCTCGCCCGCCGGAACGACGAACATCGGGACGTCGTCCTTCACGCTCGACGACGGCGCAGTCCCCTCGCGTTGCAGGCGATATCGCCCGCCGACGACCTTCTCGGACCACCAGGTCCAGGTCTGGAAGTCGAGCAGCCCGTGATGCAGGACGACGACCCCCTTGCCGGCCTCGACGAAGTCGCGGAGGTTCTTGCGGGACGTCTCGTCCAGGTCTCGTGTGAAGTCATAAAAGATCACCACATCGAACCGATCACGGACGTCCTTCTGAAAGACCGACGAGGTCTCGACGGGGAGTGACTTCAACCCCTCAACCCCATCGAAGAGCCCATAAAACGACGCGTCGTGGAAGTGGCCGCCCGTGACGAGCAACGCGCGGAAGGCCCGAGGCGAACCGTCTGGCGATCGAACGCCGCCGGTGGCCGCCCACTCGCCGGCGCGGGCGAGAATCACCGCCGCGTCGGGCTCGCGCCAGGCGGCCGCGTCCTTCCCCAACGTCAACGCCACGACCCGTCCCGAGCCGATCGACCGCGTGGCCGCCACCGGCACGCCTCCAGCCGCGGCGATGGTCTCCACATCGCTCCCGGACGTTCGGGCGGTCGCGACTGGGCCGAGCATGGGACGCTTCAACGCGAGCCCGGCGACGATCGGGTGATCGCCTCGCAACACTTCCAGATCGATGGGAGTCGCTGGCGTGGGAGCTGGCTCGGCGGTCAAGGGGGAGAGCCCCAACGAGGCCGACGGCCGCGTCACGCCTCCATACGTCACGACGAGCCCCTTCCCCGCCGCCACGAAACCAGCAAGCGATCGCGCCGTGGTTTCGTCGGCCGACCCGCCGTCGTCGACGACAAGGTCGAACCCCTCGAAGGCTCGCGACCCGAGTCCGATCGGCGACTCACAGAGTCGAACTTCGAAACGCCCCGATTGATCGAGAACGCGCCGAATCTCAGTGAGAGCCTCCCGGCGCTCCGTTTGATCCGAGCCGCTGAGGACGAGAGCGCGGATCGGAGCAGCAACGGCGGAAGCCCCGACGCCGACCATGAATCCCAGGGCGATCATCCCGATTCGACGTCGTATCGCAGACATGGGCTGGCTCCGAACGAATATCGGCCTTCGACCACGCCGCGAATCTACTCGGGCTCCCTGCTCGGTTCTTGCTCGCTCGCGTCAGGGTTTGGAACAAAACCGTCGCGACGCGAGTAGTGCGCGCGGTAGTCGCGAGGCGTCCGGCCGAACTGACGGCGGAATTCGCGGGTGAAGTGGCTCTGATCGGCGAAGCCGCAATCCGCGGCGATATCCGCCAACGATCGACGGGTCGTCGCCAGCGCGCGAGCAGCCAGACGACAACGCAGGCGGCGGAGGTACTTTTGAGGAGTCGTGTGGAACTCCTCCTGGAACCGACGTTCGAACGCCCGAACGGAGAGGTGGGCGATTCGGGCCAGTTGCGCGTTGGCGATGGGCTCGGCGAAGTGGTCTCGAAGGAAGGCCAGCACCGGCCCCAGACCCGAGGCCGTCGCCACGTTGGCCTCGCGACCGACCAACCGGCGCGTCAGGCCGGCCGTCGCCACGACGCGTCCGTGTTCGTCGAAAAGCGGGATCTTGTTCGTGACGCTCCAGACGGCGCCGCCGCCGGGCTCGCCCACCAGTTCGATCCGGTCGACGATCCTCCCTCCGCCCAGGACGTATTCGTCGTCCATGCGAAACTGGTCGGCCAGGAAGGGCGGCGAGACCTCGTAGTCGGTCTTCCCCACCACCGCTTCAGGTTCCGCCGAGCCGTTCGATCGCCCGGCGAACGCATGGTTCAATCGAAATGCCCGGTTCACCCACTGATACCTCCCGTCGCGGTCCTTCACCCAGGCGACCACGTCGTCCAGGCAGTCGAACAACTCGGCTAGTTGAAGAAACCGTCGGAAATCGGTGCGTTTACCGGGCATTTGCGCCAAGCGCTGAGTCTCCTCTTTCAGCGAGAACCACGTGAGGCCGTCCCCGCAGATCAGAGCGTCCAGGGCTTGCGGTACTCGTAGTGAAGCAGCGCATTGGCGGCGTCCGCCCCGGTCCCGGTGAAGCGTTCGGCGGCGGAATCCCAGGTCAATCGTTCGCGGACGGTCATCGCGATGTTGGCTAGGTGGGCGTAGATCGTCGACCGGTGCCCCTCGTCGACGTCGGCGATCGGTCGCTTGCGAGCCTTGACGTTGTCGAGAAAATCGCGCGCGGCCTGGACGTCGAGGTCGAAGGCGTCCCCCGGGCCGGACTCGGGTTCGCGACGGGGCTTCGGGTCCTGAAACTGCCCCCCCTTCTCGGGGATGATCTTGTACCCCCGAATGTTGGCGCGAAGCGTACCCAGCGTCCCTCGGATCTCAACCTCCGCGCCATCCGCGAGCAGCGGCTGGCCGTTGGATTCGTAGAGGCTGAACTGCGTCAACATGCCGCTGGCGTGCTCGAAGATGGACTCGGAGGAAACGGGGATCGTTCGATCGTCGTCGACCCCCGCGCGTGATCCAATCGCCGCCACGGCGGTCGGAGCGGTCTCGCCCGTCAACCATCGGACGAGGTCGAAGTAGTGGACTCCCCAGTTCCCGACCTGCGACGAGTAAAGGTGATGCCACCGGAACTTGTAGGGCAGCACGTTCGGATTGAACGGCCGATCGGGGCGAGGTCCAAGCCACATCTCCCAGTCGAGCCCCTCCGGCGGCGCGGAGTCGGAGGCGTGGCCGATCCCCCCCGGGGCCATGTTCGAGGCGTAACCGATCCGAGCTCCCGTCACCTTGCCGAGGGACCCACCCTGTACGAGTTCCGCCAGCTTGGCATACATCCGTGACGCGCGGCGGTGCGTTCCTACCTGGACGATCCGTTGATGCTCGCGGGCGGCGTTGACCATCGCCCGGCCTTCCTGGATGGTGATCGATAGGGGCTTCTCGCAGTAGACGTCCTTCCCAGCGCGACACGCGGCGATGGTCATGATCGCGTGCCAGTGATCCGGGGCCGCGATCACCACGGCGTCTAGATCCTTGCGGTCGATGATCCGGCGAAAGTCGGCGACGCGTTCCACGCCTTCCGGCATCGGCGGCATCTTGGCGATCCGGCCTTCCAATGGCTTCCAGCGGGGATCGATCCGATCGTAAGCGGCGTTGAGGTAGGGCTCATAGACGTCGCAGAGAGCGACGACCCTGGCGTCGGGATGAGCCAGAAAGCCCTTGAGCAACTGGCACCCGCGATTGCCGACCCCGATGAATCCCAGCCGAACCGAATCCGCAACAGCCCCCGCCGAGGCCCGAGTCGTCAGGGCGGCCGTCGTCGCCATCGCGGTTTGGGTGAAGGTTCGCCGGTCGATCTGGAGTGGGGGACGCATCGCGGGACCGCCTCTCGGAAATCCTGTGCTAGGGAGGTCATGGTTCGAACGCCCCTCAGGATAATCCAGCGGTGAGCCGAACGCAGGGCATCTGCGATCCGGAAGGATCAGTCAGAATTCAGCGGCAGCGTCGCGATCGAGGCCCGCGAATCCGTGGACTTTCCGACGAACCGGTATCCACAAGAGCGGACCACGCACAACGAGCCGATCAGTACGGCTGGATACAGCGTCATGATCAGCAGGATGTAAGCCCACCCCGTCTTGTGGGCCTCGACGGCGAATGCGAAGAACGCCCCAAGCAGCGGCGATATCAAAAACACGAGTGGCGCTCGGTGAATCAGCCGTCCCTTGCCGAGCACCGCCCAGAGGCACATTAGACCAACAGCCACGAAACACATGGCCCATACGACCGTGAGAAGGAGTCGGTTGGGACCACTTGCCTGCAAGGCCTTCGCCAAGGTGCACATCAGGGCGACGACCGCCGTGAAGACCATGATCCCTCCGATCGAGAGCTTCAGATCCTCTGGCGGGTCTTGCTCTGCGGCTTCTGATTGCACCCGTCGCTCGACCCTGGAACCCATCGCTCGCATCACAAGGAGGGAGACAATCGTTAGTGCGACAGCCAGGCTGGAGATCCCGAGGAACTCGCTGCTCAAACTGAAAGGGACGGTGACTTCCAGGTAGACTGCGCCGAGCAAGACCCCGATCATCCTCGACTTGACCGGATCTCTTGATGAGACACTCCACAGGGCGAGGAGCGAAGCCTGGCATAAGGTCAATGCATGGCATGGGACGATCGGCAGATATTTGAGCCCGATTCGTGTTCCCAGTTCGAGGCGGGCAAAAAACGCAGCGATCATGCCGAGAGCGAGATGAAGGATCGTCAGCCCAAAGAGACGTTCGGCGAGAGGCATCAGACCACCTCCGTGTGAACAGACCCCCATGAGGGGCGATACCCGTAGATTCGCTAGAACCCCGCCGACTCCATCGAAGACTCAATTTCTCGACTGTCCGTTGGCCTCGGATGCTCCAAGGTTCTACGACCTGTCCTATCGTTCCTTATAGACGAGCCGGTTCTTTGGCATCCCGTTCATCACGAATCGATCCCGGCGGGAACTCCACCGGGCAACGAAAACTGCGCGATCAAACCCAATCCACGGCCTGAGAACGCGGCCATAAGATACTATGATTCATGGTTTTGTGTTGGCCACCGCCATGAGACGCGTATCGAACGAACCCATCATCGACTTCGCGAAGCAGGTCGAGTACGTCAGGGTAATCTGGGAGGATAGAGGAGCCGAAGAACCCAAGCTTCGTCCTGGCAGCCGCGTTCGTTCCATCCTCGTCCTCCGCTTTGAGAACCAAGGCGGAAGTCTCTCGAGTAACGACCGAACCAAGCCAATTCTCGGGCGGCGAATCCGATGGGAAAAGCCAAATCAGCCAAGGACTTCCATCACAGGGCATCGTTTCTGGGGCGGCGCGATCGGACCCAATTCTCCGAGGCTGGATCGAAGCCGCTGGGTCGCCTGGATCGGCGGGTTGCGGCATAATGGGGGCTGGCCGCGACGGGTCGGCCGGTGATTTCAAGTCGGTGGGGGGATTGAGACGTGCCAGCTGTGATCCTGGACGGGAAGGCCCTGGCGGAGCGGGTTCGCGAAGGCTTGGCCGGCGAGGTGGCGGAGTTCCGCCAGGCGACGGGGATCACGCCGGGGCTTTCCGTCGTCCTCGTCGGCGAGGACCCCGCCAGCCGGGTTTACGTTCGCAACAAGGAGAACGCCGTCAAGGCCGCCGGGATGAACGGCGAGGTCGTCCGGCTCCCGGCTGACTCGACCCAGAAGCAGGTGCTCGACACCGTCGACCGCCTCAACGCCGACCCCAACGTCCATGGCATCCTCGTTCAGCTTCCCCTGCCGAAAGGCCTGGACTCGGTCGAGGTCATCGACCGGATCGACCCGCTGAAGGACGTCGACGGCTTCCACACCCAGAACGTCGGTCTGCTGGCTCAGGGGCGGCCCCGGTTTGTCCCCTGCACACCGCTGGGGATCATCGAACTGCTGAAGGACGCAGGAGTTGAGACGAAGGGGAAGCACGCCGTCGTCCTGGGCCGATCGCAGGTCGTCGGCAAGCCCGTGGCCCTGCTCCTCCTGCAGAAAGGCAAGGGGGCCGACGCGACGGTGACCGTCTGCCACACCGGCACCCCCGACCCAGCCCGGTTCGCCCGCGAGGCCGATATCCTGATCGCCGCGATGGGCGTCCCCGAGGCCGTGAAGGCCGACTGGATCAAGCCGGGCGCGGTCGTCATCGACGTCGGCATCCACCGTAAAGAAGACGGAAAGCTCTGCGGCGACGTGGCTTTCGCCGAGGTCGCTCCGGTGGCTTCGCGAATCACCCCCGTCCCCGGAGGCGTCGGCCCGATGACCGTCGCCATGCTTCTCAAGAACACGCTGCACGCCGCCAGGCTCGCCGCCGACCGCCGAGGCTAAACCGTGATCAAGCTAGGCATTTGCAACGAACTGTTTGAAGGCTGGGACCTCAAAGACGTCTGCCGGGTCGTCCGTAGCCTCGGCTACGACGGCCTGGAGATCGCCCCGTTCACCCTGGCCCCCCTCATTACGGACCTCTCCAAGTCCCAGCGGGCCGAGATCCGCCGGACGGTCGAAGACTCCGGCCTGACGACGATCGGCCTCCACTGGCTGCTCGCCAAGACCGAGGGCTTCTACCTGACCTCGACCGACGCCGCCGTCCGTCAACGTACCGGCGACTATCTACTGGCTCTCGCCGAGGCCGCCGCCGACTTGGGGGGCTCGATCCTCGTCCTGGGCTCGCCCAAGCAGCGTGACCTGCTCCCCGGCGTAAGTTATGACCAGGCCGAGGAATACGCATTGGAGACCTTCCACCGGATCATGCCGGCCGTCGGCGATCTGGGGATCGACCTCTGCATCGAGCCGCTGGCACCGTCCGAAACCAACTTCCTGAATACCTGCGAACAGTCGGAAGCCCTGATCGCCAAGGTGGGCCACCCGAACTTCAAGCTGCACATGGACGTTAAGGCCCAGAGCGCCGAGACCGACGCGTCCGTGCCCGACCTTATCCGCCGTCATGCCCGCACGGCCGGCCACTTCCACGCCCAGGACGTGAACCTCAAGGGCCCCGGGATGGGGGACGTCGATTTCGCCCCGATTCTTGCGGCTCTCGTCGAAAGCGGCTACGACCGCTGGGTTTCCGTCGAGGTCTTCGACTTCAAGCCGGGAGCGGAGGAAACCGCTCGCCAGAGTATTGAGTGCCTCCGAAGGAATCTCGACGCCGCCTATGCCGCTCGCCGTTAGGGCCGTCTCGACTCTGCCGCCGCCATGAATATTGTATTTTTGTACACTATTCCATTGCGGCGGCCGATGATGAATTGGTATTGTGGCGATCGTCGGAGTTGGTTTGATCTGTCTCGGCAAGAGGCTGAGCTTTAGGTACGTCAGGACGGGAGCCGGGGTCCAGAGATGGCGAAACGGAACCGCCGAGGGAATGATGATCGGGAGGTTCGCCCGCGGCGAAGCACGCTGACGGAGGACGTTCCGTTGGCGGAAGCGGCTCGGGAGCGGTACCTGACGTACGCCCTGAGCGTGATCACTTCGCGAGCCTTGCCAGACGTCCGCGACGGGCTTAAACCCGTGCAGCGGCGAATCTTATATGCGATGTGGTCCGACCTTCGGATCACCGCCGACGGCCGGTTCATGAAGTGCGCGGCGGTGGTCGGCGAGGTCATCAAGAGCTACCACCCCCACGGCGACCAGTCCATCTACGACGCCCTCGTCCGGATGGCCCAGCCGTTCTCGCTTCGCCATCCTCTCATTGAGGGCTACGGCAACTTCGGCTCGATCGACGGCGACCCGCCGGCCGCCTTCCGGTACACCGAGTGCCGGCTGACGCCCATCGCCCAGACCCTGCTGAGCGAGCTTCGCGAGCAGACGGTCGACTTCCGCGACAATTACATGGCGACGACCCAGGAGCCGGTCGTCCTCCCCGCACAGTTCCCGAATCTGCTCGTGAACGGGACGGCGGGCATCGCGGTCGGCATGGCGACGAACATCCCGCCGCACAACCTCAAGGAAGTCTGCAACGCGCTCGTCGTCCTGCTGGAGAATCGGGAAGCCCCGCTGGAGAAGCTCACCCGTCACGTCATCGGGCCCGACTTCCCTACCGGCGGCGTGATCCTGAACCCGCCGGAGGACATCCGGAAGATCTACGCCACGGGACAGGGCTCGCTCAAGCTCCGCGGCACCTACACCCGCCCCGAAGTCCGGCCCAACACGATCGTCATCGATTCCATCCCTTACGGAATTGAGAAAGACCCGCTGGTCGCCCGGATCGGCGAGCTGATCGGCAAGGGGATGGTCCCTCAGCTCACGAACGTCAAGGACCTGAGCACCGACGACATCCGGATCGTCCTTGAACTGAAGCCTGGCTCGAACGCCGACGCGGCGATGGCCTACCTCTTCAAGAACACGCCGCTCCAGGTCAACTACGGCGTGAACCTGACCTGCCTGCTGCCGGCGGAAGGCGCCGCGGTGGCGGTCCCGGCTCGTCTCGATCTGAAGACGATCCTCCAGCACTTCCTCGACTTCCGGATGGACGTCGTCACGCGGCGGCTCAACTACGAGTTGCGGCTGCTGCTGGCGAGGATCCACATCCTGGAAGGCTTCGCCATCGTCTTCAACAACCTGGACGAGGCGATCCGGATCATCCGGGCCAGCGACGGCAAGGCCGACGCCGCTCCCAAGCTGATGTCGCGGTTCAACCTCAGCGACCTCCAGGCCGACGCCATCCTCGAAACCAAGCTCTACCGCCTCGGCAAGCTGGAGATCAAGGACATCCTCGCCGAGCTGGCCGCCAAACGTACGCGGGCCGGCGAAATCCAGGCGCTTCTGGCCGACGAACCGGCCCGCTGGGCGATCATCAAGGACGAGCTGAAGCAGATCGCCAAGTCCTACGGCGATGCTCGGCGAACCAAGATTGAAGCCCCCGCCGCCCCGATGGAGTTCCGCGAGGAAGACTACATCGTGGACGAGGACGCCTGGGTCATCGTCACCCGAGGCGGCTGGACGAAGCGGCAGAAGTCGTTCACGGACGTCGCTAGCATCCGCGTTCGCGACGACGACCAGGTCGGCTGGGTCTACCGCGCCCGGGCCCGCCAGACGATCACCCTCTTCACCGATCGCGGCATGGGCTACACGCTCCGCGTGAACGACATCCCCATGACGACCGGCCACGGCGACCCGATCCAGAAGCAGTTCGCCTTCGAGGACCAGGAGAAGCTCGTCGGCGTCGTCTGCCACGACCCGCGCTGCCTGCCGGACTTCGCGAAGCACTCGCAGACGCCGGCCCGACTGATGCAGAAGACGCTCGACGTCGACCTGGACGCGGCCTCGACCAACGGCCACGCCTCGACCAACGGCGAGGCGAACGGCCACGCCGGGCCCAGTCTGCCGCCACCGCCGTACGTGATCGCCCTGACGGCCGGCGGCAAGGTTCTGCGATTCCCCCTGGCCACGCTGGCGCCGGTGTCGACCAAGAAGGGCCGCCTGGTCATCCGGCTCGACCCCACGTTCAAGGAAGACTCGGTTGTGGGCGTCGAGGCGACCGACGGGTCTGAAAACGTCTGCCTGGCCACGAAAGCGGCACGCGTCCTGATCTTCCCGGTGACCGAGGCGAACATCGTCGCCTCGGCCGCGAGAGGCGTGGCGGCGATCAAGCTCGACGCCAAGGACCGGGTCATTGGCTTCGTCCTGGCGAACAAGAAGCGCGAGGGCCTGGCCGTCCGGACCAACCGCGGCGCTGAGCAGATTGTAAGAGCCACCAAATACCCCGTCACCTCGCGAGGGGGTCGCGGTTACGCGATCCTCCAGCGCGGTTCTCTGGAGTGCCTCGTCCCCGGCGAGGCCGAGCCCGTGCCGCCCCTCGATCAGGTGAATGAGGCCGGCGACTCCCGGTCGAAATCCGACGACAAGGATTGACGAACCCCCGCGTCCGCGAAAAATACCGCGTCCCGGCACTGGCCGGTCGAGAGGGACCAGACCCCGATGTCGAACGGATCCGCGACGTACAACGCCAAATCGATCACCGTCCTTGAAGGGCTGGAGGCCGTTCGTCGCCGTCCCGGCATGTACATCGGCGGCGTCGACAAGGCTGGCCTGCATCACCTTCTCTGGGAGATCGTCGACAACGCCGTCGATGAAGTAATGAACGGCCACGCATCGCGGATCGTGGTCACCCTCCACAACGACGGCCGCACGATGTCCGTGTCCGACAACGGCCGAGGCATCCCCGTCGACAAGCACCCCAAGACCGGCCAGAGCGCGCTTGAGGTCATCTTCACGACCCTCCACGCCGGCGGCAAGTTCGACAACGACGCCTACAAGGTCGCCGGCGGTCTCCACGGCGTCGGTGCCAGCGTCGTCAATGCACTCAGCAAGAGCCTGATCGCCGAGGTCCGTCGCGACGGCCGGTCCTATACTCAGAAATACAAGCGGGGTAAGCCGCTGGGTCCGGTCGAGGCCGGCGATCCCATCCGCGGCTCGGGGACGACCGTCACCTTCACGCCCGATACGGAAATCTTCCAGTCGCTCGACTACGATTCGGCCCTGATCGCCGAGCGGCTCGACGTGAAGACGTATCTCAACAAAGGGCTGGTCATCCAGTTCATCGACGAGAAGGCGAAGACCTCCGTCGAGTTCCGTCACGACGGCGGCGTCGTCGACTTCCTGGACTCCGTCAACAAGCGACGCGAGGACAACCGCGTCGCCCCGCTCCCCTTCGTCCTCGAACGGGAGCTGGAAGACGACGGCCTGCGGCTCCACCTGGCGCTCGCCTGGACCGAGGCGACCGACGAGGACGTCCTCTCGTTCGTCAACACAATCCCGACCCGCGACGGCGGCACGCACGAGATGGGGATGATCTCGGCGGTCGGCTCGGCCGTGCTCCGCTTCATGGAGACGCACGACTTCGTCAAGAAGGGCCTAGAGATCAAGCGCGAGGACGTCCGCGAAGGACTCACCGCCGTCCTTTCCATCTGCATCCACGAACCCCAGTTCCAGGGCCAGACCAAGGGCCGGCTGAACAACCCCGAGGTGCGCGGGCAGGTGGAGTCGCTTGTTCGGCCCAGCCTGGAGGCGTTCCTCCACCAGAACAAGAGCGTCGGCGAGGCCGTCGCCAACCGCGTCATCCAGGCAGCGAGAGCCCGTGAGGCCAGCCGGGCCGCGGCGTCGCAGGTCCGCCGCAAGACGGCCGTCAGCGGCAAGCTCAACCTGCCGGGCAAGCTCGCGGATTGCGACAGCACCGACCCGGAAGAGTCCGAGCTGTTCATCGTCGAAGGCGACAGCGCCGGCGGCTCCGCCAAGCAAGGTCGCGACCGTGACATCCAGGCTATCCTGCCGCTTCGAGGCAAGGTCCTCAACGCCGAGCAGGCCGGCAAGGCCAAGGTGCTCGACAACAAGGAGCTAACCGACCTCGTCAGCGCCCTCGGCTGCGGGATGGACGACCTGTACGACCCGGCTCGTCTTCGGTACGGCAAGGTCATCATCCTGACCGACGCCGACAGCGACGGCCACCACATCGCCACCCTGCTTCTGACCTTCTTCTACCGTCATATGCCCGGGCTGATGGCCGAGGGCCGCGTTTATCTGGGCTGCCCCCCTCTGTTCAAGATCACCTGGGGCAAGGAGACCTACTGGGCCTCCGACGACAGGCACCGCGACCGCATTCTCGCCAAGCTGCCGTCGAACGCGAAGCCCGACATCACCCGCTTCAAAGGGCTGGGTGAGATGCCCGCCAAGCTCCTCTTCGAGACGACCTTGAACCCGGAGGGCCGTCGCCTCCTCCGCGTGGTCGTCCCTGAGGAGGACCGGCCCTACACCGAACGAACCGTCAGCGACCTGATGGGCAAGGAGCCCGAGGCCCGCTTCAAGTTCATCATGGAAGAAGCGTACACGGCCAAGGACATCGATATCTGATCGATCGTCCGGCCGCCGCGAGTCAGCCAGGAACAAGCTCCCCATGCCGATCATCGAGGTCGAAGGTCTGTCCAAGACCTATCGCGTCTTTCAGAAGCAGGAGGGCCTGCTCGGTGCCATTCGCGGGCTCTACCACCGCGAGTATAAAGAGGTGAAGGCCGTCGACCGGATCGGCTTCACCATCGAACCGGGCGAAATGGTCGCCTTTCTCGGCCCCAACGGCGCCGGGAAGACGACCACGCTCAAGATGCTCTCCGGCCTGATCTACCCATCGGGCGGCGACGCCAAGGTCCTCGGTTACACGCCCTGGAAGCGCGAGGACGCCTACCGCCGACGCTTCGCGCTGGTCATGGGCCAGAAGAACCAGCTCTGGTGGGACCTTCCCGCCGAAGACAGCTTCCAGCTCCACCGCGAGATCTACTCCATCCCTCGCGAGCAATTCGATCGGACGCTCGGCGAACTCGTCGAGTTGCTCGGGGTCGGCAAGCTGACCCGCCAGCCCGTCCGAGAGCTTTCGCTCGGCGAACGGATGAAGATGGAGCTAATCGCCGCCCTGCTCCACGGCCCGCAACTCCTGCTGCTCGACGAGCCGACCATCGGCCTCGACGTCGTCGCCCAGGCGGCGATTCAGAAGTGTCTCCGCGACTATCACGAGAAGCGCGGGGTGACGATGCTTCTGACCAGCCACTACATGCGGGACGTGGAAGCTCTCTGCGACCGCGTGATCGTGATCACCCACGGGACGATCGTCTACGACGGGCCGCTGGCGGGGATCATCGAGCGATTCGGCGAGTCGAAGCTGGTCAAGCTCCAGTTCGAGGGCCCGGCCCCCGATGGACTGGAACGCTACGGCGAGGTCGTCCGCCGCGAAGGGCCCTTCGCCGACGTCCGGATCGAGCGTTCCCGCGTCGCCGGGGCCCTGGCTGACGTGCTCAATCGCAACGCCCTGGCTGACATCAGCGTCGAGGACCCTCCGCTGGAGGACATCATCGCCAAGGTCTTCGAGGAGGCTCGGCTCGCCCATGACGCCGCCTGACGCCGCCGCGATCGCGATTCCCGCGACGCCTTCTCCCGGCCCTCTCCACGCTCTGGTCAAATACGCGCGGATCTTCCGGGTCTCCCTCATCGAGCGGATGACCTACCGCAGCGACTTCCTGATCGGGACGCTTCTCCGTTTCCTGCCGATCATCACCACGGTCCTTCTCTGGAAGGCCATCTACGAGGGGTCGGGCCAGACTCAGATCGGCGGCTTCAACTACCGCGAGATGATCGCCTACCTGTTGCTGACCAACATCAGCCGGATGTTCTCCAGCATGCCCGGTCTGGCGGGGGGCATCGCCCGGGAGGTTCGCGAGGGGACGCTCAAGCGATACCTGCTCCAGCCGCTCGACCTCCTCGGCTTCCTGCTCTCGTCGAGGGTCGCGCACAAGGTCGCCTACATCACGATGTCGTTCCTGCCTTACGCCCTGCTTTTCTACCTCTGCCGGAGCTATTTCGACGGCTTCCCGGACGCGACGACGATGGCGGCCTACGCTTTATCACTCGTCCTCTCATTCCTCGTCGGCTTCTACTTCGAGGCCAGCGTGGGGATGGTCGGGTTCTGGTTCCTGGAGGTCACCTCGGTCCTCTATATCGTGATGACCCTGAACTTCTTCATCTCTGGCCACATGCTGCCGCTCGACCTGCTGCCTCAGCCGTGGGCCGGTATTCTCAAAGCGCTCCCCTTCCAGTACATGGCCTATTTCCCGGCCGTCGTTTTCCAGGGAAAGATCCGGGGCACTGAGTTGATCCTCCACCTGGGGCTGGAGTTGTTCTGGGCCCTCGCGTTCATGCTTCTGGCAAGGACGCTCTATCGGGCCGGGCTGAAGCGCTACAGCGCGTACGGAGGCTGACCCATGATTTCCGGCGTCCTCCGTTACCTCCGGATGCTCGGTGGCCTGGCTCGCTACACGCTGGCCCGAGAGATGGCCTTTCGAGGCAACTTCCTCGTGAAGGTCTCGGTCGAACTGCTCTGGATGGGCATCCTGATCGCGTTCTACCGGACGGTGTTCGGCAAGACGAACCAGATCGCCGGCTGGAGCGAGCCCGACTACTTCTTCTTCGTCGGCTGCTTCTTCGCCATCAACGGGCTGATCGAAACCCTCTTCCTGGAAAACTGCAACGAGTTCGCCGAGCTGGTCCGCACCGGCGACCTAGATTTCCTCCTGCTCAAGCCGATCGACGAGCAATTCCTGGTCTCCTGTCGCCGGATGGACTGGGGGACGGCGCCGAACCTCGTGATGGGCGCGATCCTGATGGTCGTCGCGCTCGTCCAGAAGGGGTGGACGTTCGATCCCTCCCGGGTTGCGGCGTTCGTGGCGACGTTCGCATTCGGCGTGGCCATCGCCTATAGTTTTATGATGATCCTGACCTCGTTCTCCGTCTGGATGGTCCGCAACCAGAGCCTGATGGAAATGTGGTGGCTCTTCTCCAGCCTGGCCCGTTACCCTCGGCAGATCTTCTCAGGTCGGGGGGCTGAGACGCTCGGGCGGTTCTTCACGTTCGTCGTCCCGATCCTGCTGGTCTCGAACGTCCCGGCCGATGTGATGGTCCGAGTTCTGGACTGGTGGATGGTCGGCTTTACTGCGGCGGTCGCCGTGATCTCCCTGTGGGTCAGCCGTTGGTTCTTCCAGTTCGCGCTCAGGTCGTATCGCAGCGCTAGTAGTTAAACAAACGTCGCTACCACTGATGCACGCAGACAACAGAGGAGGCGACCTGTAGCGCATCGGCGAACTTTCGCTGCGACGCTCCTCCATAAACTAGGATTCAGATAAGCGGGGAGAGACGGTCGCGGAGGCGCCCATCCCCACGGAGGCGCGATGCAGCATAGGGTTGAACATGACGCGTGACGAGTCGCCGAGCGCTGGGCCTGGCTCCCCGGAATCCCCCCTCCTGAGGGAGATCCAACAACTGCGTTCACGATTGGAGGAAGCTTATGCGACGATCGAGGTTCTACTCGCCAACCGCACCAGCCTGGAGGAGGACGTCCTCCACCTTCGTCGAATCGCGGCGACCGACGAACTGACAGGGCTTTGGAACCGCCGATTCCTCGTCGACTCGCTCGACATTTCCTTCTCCTTTGCGATCCGACACCGGCTGCCGCTCTCGCTGGTGCTCCTGGATGTGGACCACTTCAAGACGTTCAACGACGGTTTTGGACACGCCGCCGGAGACGTGATCCTTCGCGACGTCGCCTCGTTGATCCAATCGTGCGCTCGGAACCACGACGTCGTGGCGCGGTATGGCGGCGAGGAATTCGCGATCCTTCTGCCGGGGACGGATCGCTTGGGCGCAGACTCTGTTGCAGAGCGGGTTCGACGGACGATCGAGGAGCATGGCTGGTCGCTTCAAACGATCACGGCGAGCCTGGGTTCAGCGACCCTCAACCACGAAGGCGAGCTCACACCTCGCACGGTTTCGGCCCTGGTTGAAACAGCGGACCTCGCCCTCTACCACTCGAAACGACAGGGACGCAACCGCGTCACCCACGCCGACGAGTTGATGCCGAAGGCTGCCGTCGCGACCCACGGCGCAGCCTCGAGAGTGGGATATTGACCCGTATCCGCTGGTGTCTCGATACTGGATCCGATCTTCGACCCAGGAATCCGTACCGACCCCGGCAGATCGCGGATGGCGTATGTAGCGGCTCTGATGCTCTTGATCCTCCTCGCGATCGCGGCGCGAACCGTGCGCGGGGGGTGGACGATCAATGATCTGGCCATGGGGTTGATCCGCCTGGCCGAGGGTCGGCGGCCGGTGCAGTTGCACGCCCGCGAATCAGGAAGGCTTGGAGAGCTTGTCGCCGCCTACAACGCGACGGCTCCGGAAATCTTCGACAGAATCCAGGCGTTGGAGGCCGACCGGGAGCAGCTTCGAGTCGTGCTGGGAGCGATGGCCGAAGCCGTTCTCGCCGTGGACCCTCGCCGACGGCTGCTCTTCGCCAACGCGAGCGCGGATGCGCTCTTCGGCCTCGACCCCGACTCGGTCGGGCGACTCATCCCCGAGTTGATCCGAAGCCCGCAGGTCCAGGGGGCCGTCGAGGCGACGTTCCGCATCGCTCACCCGGACGCCTACCACGTTGAGTTGACGCTCCCTGGCCGCGATGCCCTGCGGTCGCCCTCGCGGATCCTGGCGGTCCGTGGGACCCCCCTGCCGGGCAAGTCTCCTGCTGGCGCCGTCCTGGTCTTTCACGACGTCAGCGAGCTGCGGCGTCTGGAACGGATGCGTCAGGATTTCGTCGCCAACGCCTCACACGAGCTGAAAACGCCGCTCGCGTCGATCAAGGCTTACGCCGAGACCCTGCTGGACTGGGCGCTCGAGGATCCCGAGATGAACCGTCGGTTCCTGGAACGGATCGACGAGCAGGCCGACCGGCTCGACGCCCTGGTCCGCGACATGCTGAGCCTCGCCCGACTGGAATCGAATCAGGACTTCTACCGGCACGAGCCGCTCGCCCTGATTCCCGTCCTCTCCACTCAGGTGGAGACCCACCGCGACCGGGCTGAAGCAGGCGTGCTCTCATTGACGTTCGACGACGGCGGCGTCGAAGGGGACGCGACGATCCTCGCCGACGAGGAGGCGGTCCGGCAGATCTTCGACAACCTGATCGACAACGCAATCAAGTACACGCCCGAGGGTGGGAACGTTCGGGTAGCGTGCTCGGCCACCCCAAGCCTGATCACGGTGGAAGTCCGCGATACCGGCGTGGGCATCCCCCGCGAGGATCAGTCGCGAATCTTCGAGCGGTTCTACCGCGTCGACAAGGCGCGAAGCCGAGAGCTTGGGGGGACCGGCCTCGGACTGGCGATCGTCAAGCACCTCGTCTCGTCATTGCAGGGACGGGTCGAGGTGTCGAGCCGACCGGGAGCCGGCTCGACGTTCGTCGTCCGGCTCCCCAGGGCCTCGGCGTCCCTTGCCCCGGCCTCCCCCGTTCGAGAGGGCTGAGCAGCCCCAGGCTCAGTGATGTTGGGTTTCCAGCCACTTCTCGCAGTCCATCGCCGCAGCGCACCCGGAGCCGGCGGCTGTGATCGCCTGCCGGTAGTGGGTGTCGACCACGTCGCCGCAGGCGAAGACGCCCTCGACGCTCGTCGCCGTGCCGTAATTGGGCAGCTTATCCATGAGGCCGGCCGGAGCCTCAGCGTCCTTCCAGGCGAGCGCCGTGCGAGTCAGGATGTAACCCTCAGGCGTCGTGGCGATCTGCCCTCGGAAGATCTTCGAGTTCGGGTCGTGGCCGATCGCCAGGAACAAACCGGCGATCTTGAGGTCGTTATGCGATCCATCCTTCGTCGACTTGAGCCGGACCCCTTGAAGCTCGGGGAAGGACCCGGACTCATCGCCCAGGATTCTCTCGACCTCGGCGTTATAGGCGTAGTGGATCTTGGGGAAGTTCTTGAGCCGGTCCTGCATGATCTTGGAGGCCCGAAGCTCGTCGCGACGGTGGATCAGGGTGACCTTGGTGGCGAACCGCGTGAGGAACGTAGCCTCCTCCACGGCCGAATCACCGCCGCCCACCACGGCGATCTCTTTCCCCTTGTAGAGGGCGCCGTCGCAGGTGGCGCAGGTGGTCACGCCATTGCCCCGGTAAGGGCCTTCAACTCCCAACCAGCGCGCCGAGGCGCCGGTGGCGATGATCAGGGCGTCGGCGGTGTAGGTGCGAATGTCCCCGCTGGTGGGGTCGCCGCTAGGGTCGTCGGTCGTTTTGACGGTGAAAGGCCGCTTTGAAAGATCAGCCTCGAACACGGTCTCCCACCGTGTGTCGGCTCCAAAGCGCTGGGCCTGCTTCCGCATAAGCTCCATCAACTCGGGGCCTTCCACGCCTTCTGGAAAGCCAGGAAAGTTGTCGACCGACGTCGTCAGCGTGAGCTGACCGCCGGGTTCCTTCCCTTCGAAGACGAGGGGAGCCAAGTTGGCCCGTGCGGCGTAGATGGCGGCGGTCAGCCCGGCAGACCCCGATCCAATGATAATCACGGCCGAATGAGCAGCAGCAGACATCGTCACCCTTTCCGAGCCAGGCGGACCGCGTACCGGTTCGCTCCGTCCTCAACGGGAACGGACTCCCGCAAGGTGGGCGACGACCGGGATCGGCAGGATGAGTTGCGGAAGCGTGCGACGCCTTCTCGCAACAAATCCGAGCAAACTCGCCGATCGACCCCCAATCGTAGGAGCTTATGACCTAGATTTCCAGCAGAGTCCCCCGATGAGCGGGGTCGGGCGTCGCCGGAGCGAGGGCTTCGGGGCGGGGATCAGAGCAACACGGACGGCTGGAGGGGTTGAATCGATGCTGGTTCTCACGAGAAAGCTCATGGAACGGCTCTACATCGGCGACGACGTGTGCATTACCGTCGTCCGCCTGGAGGGCGGCCAGGTCCGGCTGGGGATCGAGGCCCCGCGCGAGGTGGCCGTGGTCCGAGCCGAACTCCTGCCGGAGCGAGGAACGCGCCGCTCCCGCGTCGACGGCGCCGACGAGGAGTCGATTACGCGCCCACAAGCCTCGGCTCGTGGAATCGATATCCAACGCCGCGGACGGTTTCGATGAGGTCGCCGGCCTCGCCCAGCTTCTTGCGAAGACTCTTGACGTGGACGTCGATCGTCCGCTCCAGGACCACGGCGTCCTCGCCAATGGCGGCGTCCATTAGCTCATAGCGCGTGAACGCGCGACCCGTCTGACGCAGTAGCACCTCCAGGAGGCGGAACTCCGTTGGGGTGAGCGTCAGCTCCTGGTCGCGAAAGAAGGCCCGGTGGCTGTGGCGGTCGATCATCACGCCCTGGCTGGAAACCTGCGCTGCGGCCGGAGCCTCCTCGCGAGCCTGCGCCCGCCTCAGCTCCTTTTTGATCCTCTGGATCAGGACCTTCATGCTGTAGGGCTTCGTCACGTAGTCGTCGGCACCGGTGGCGAAGCCGACGAGCTGGTCCGACTCCTCCGCGCGAGCCGTGACCATGACGACGGGAATGTCCTTCGTCTTCGCATCCGACTTCAACTCGCGGCAGACGTCCAGGCCCCCCTTGAGAGGCAACATGAGGTCGAGCACGATCAGGTCGGGGGATTTCAGCCGCGCTTGGCGGAGCCCCTCAACCCCGTCGGACGCCACGGTCGTCTCGTAGCCTTCTCGTTCCAGGTTGATGCGAAGAACTTCGACGAGCGATCGCTCGTCCTCAACGATCAGGATCTTGGGCTTCGGCATTTGGGTCGCGTCCGGTTGCGAGGGGGGATTCTTGCGCAAGTATACTGGCGGGCTTGCGGCGACGATGAAGCCTGCATGAAGAAATCATGAATCCCGCCTGGGTTCCCCAATCCCCGCGAACCGATCGGCCATGAGAACCGTGGAACGCGCCAGAATCTTCGCCCCAAAAACCAGTGCGTGCTCGTCGATGTCGAACGAGGGGGAATGCAGGTGGTGCACAGGGGCGTCGGGCCCGGCCGTCCCCAGGCGAAGCAGGCAACCGGGCGCCTGGGTCAGGTAGCCCGAGAAATCCTCGCCCCCCATGCTGGGGAAGCGGATCTCGTCGAGGTTCTCCGCCCCAACCACCTCGACGGCCGCGCGTCGACAGACGGCGGTGACCTCGGGGTCGTTGTAGACGCCGTCGGTGCTGTTGTTCAAACTCAGCTCGAATTGAGTTTCGGTGGCTGCGCCGAGGCCGTCCGCGATCTGTTGCAACCGCTCGGCCACCCGCTGGGAGGCCGGTCGCGAGAGCGTTCGGATTGTCCCTTTGAGCACGACTTCCTCAGGGATGACGTTGCAACTCGACCCAGCCTGGATCGCGCCGAAGGTCACGACCGTGGGGTCGCGGGAGTCAACGCTGCGCGGGATCGATTGGTAGACGGTCGTGATGAACTGAGCCGCGGCCAGAAGTGGGTCTCGGGAGAGGTGCGGCCGGGCCGCATGGCCTCCGACGCCCCGAACGGTCACGTTGAGGTCGTGGCAGAACGCGGTCAACTCATGGGAACGACAGCCGACGCGTCCCACCTGCCGTTCAGGGTCGACGTGCAGTGCGGTGATCGCCTTGACGCCGACCATCGCGCCGGCAGCGACCATTTCATAGGCCCCCTCGCCAACCTCCTCCGCCGGCTGGAAGACAGCACGCCAGGAGCATGAGGCCGGCAAGGCTCCACGGCAATCCCAGAGCGCCTCCGCCGCCGCGAGGGCCATCGCGGTGTGAGCGTCATGGCCGCAGGCGTGCATGACGCCGTCTCGTGTCGAGTGGTAAGAAACGTCCTTGGCGTCCGGGATTGGCAGAGCGTCGATGTCGGCCCGAAAGGCGACGAGCGGGCCCTGAGCCTCGTGAAGAGTCCCCGCGAGAATCCCCCGGCGCGAGGGGACGATCGAGAAAGGTATCCCCGTCTCGGCGAGCCTGTCGGCGAGGAACCGGGTGGTCTGATATTCCTCGCGGCTGAGTTCGGGGTTGGCGTGGAGGCTGCGGCGGACGTTACGCATCCGCTCGGTTCGGGATTCGATCGCGCGATCCAGGATCGATCGCCAGTCGGACATCGCTCGTTCGCCTCCCGACGTGATCCGAGACCGGTCTCAGCGGCGGACTCGGCGCTTGACCCAGCGGCCGGCCTCGGCCGCCGAGCGAAGGCCCGGAATCCGGTCGAACCACGCCGTCGTAATATCGCTGGCTGAACTACGTTGGAAGCCGAGATTCGGAGCCGCGACGAGCGTGAGCACGTCGGGGTTGAGGTTCCGGAACCAGGAGTAGGCTCCGTCGACGTGCATCGGTCCCCCGTCGGGCGATCCCGGGGGACGCTGCAGGATGGCCTCCAGGCAGTCGACGACGCGCGGAACCACGTCGCCGCGAATCGCCAGGAAATGCGTCGTGCGGATCGGCCCAGTGAACGGACGAAGAGGTTCCTCCGCACCGTCCTCGAACGATTCAAGCTGATGGCCGAAGTAGGCGAATCCCCAGGGCTCGCGACGGAGGATCTCCCGGATGACGTCGCCCTGACGCACGAAATCGTCGGCGATCTCCAGGTCGTCCTCCATGATCAAGACGTCGCCGGCTCCCTCAGCCTGCACCCGCTTTAGGATGCCGAGATGGCTGAGAAAGCAGCCCCGAGAGCCGATGTTGGGGAAGCCTCCCGGCGAGTCGGGTTTCACTGCGGGAAAGAACTCGACGCGATCACGCCAGCCTTCAAGGCCGACGCGCTCGAACATGGCCCGCGTCTCTTTCCGGCGGTCGCCTCGTTGCGGCAGGTTGATGACGTAGGCCCGGCTGAAGCAGTCGAGGATGGGCATCGCGGATCCAGATCGGTGTGCGAACGAATGGGAGCGCGCATGACGCCCCAAACCAGGATAGTTCGGGGCCGGCACCTCGGCAAGTCGCTGTGACGCCCGGGACTCAGCCGATGCGCCCAGTGATGTAGGCCTCGGTCCTCGAATCCCTGGGGTTCGTGAAGAGGACGTCGGTGGGGCTGAACTCGACGAGGATGCCCGTGCGGTGGCCGGCGGCGGCGTCTTCGTCGGGCATGAGACAGGCGGTGAAGTCGCTGACGCGGCGGGCCTGGGCCATGTTGTGGGTGACGATGACGATGGTGTAGTCGTCCTTCAAATCGTCCATCAGATCCTCGACGCGGGCCGTCGAGATCGGGTCGAGCGCGGAGCACGGCTCGTCCATGAGGATGACCTCGGGCTCCACGGCCAGCGTTCGGGCGATGCAGAGCCTCTGCTGCTGGCCGCCGGAGAGTTCCAGTCCAGAGCGGTGGATCTTGGTTTTGACCTCGTCCCACAAGGCAGCCCGGCGGAGCGATCGCTCGACCAGTTCATCCATGTCGCCGCGGTAGCCGTTGATCCTCGCGCCCCAGGCGATGTTGTTGTAGATGCTCTTCGGGAAAGGATTGGGCTTCTGGAAGACCATTCCGATCCGTCGCCGAAGTCCCACAGCGTCGATCTTCGGGCCGGTGATCGACTCTCCGTCGAATCGGATTTCCCCCTCCATCCGGGCGTCCGCGATCAGGTCGTTCATCCGGTTGAAGCAGCGCAGCAGGGTGCTTTTGCCGCAGCCGGATGGCCCGATCAAGGCCGTGATCTTGTGCCGGGGAATCGCGATGTCGACCCCCTTGAGCGCCAGCGACGGACCGTACCATACGTGGAGGCCGATGGTCTGGAGCACGGCCTCCGGGGTGGAGGCGGCGGAAGAGGCCGGCGTCGGGGACGTGGTCGGGGCGCTCATAGGCGTCTCGGCGGGGGGTTGGGAGGCGTTGAGGCGATGAAACTCATCGGCGGCGTCGGAAGCGGTTGCGAATCAGAATGGCCACGGCGTTCATCGAAAGCAGAATGGCCACCAGGATCAGGATACCGCCGCCGGCGACCGCCTGGAACGCCCGGTCCGGCTCCTTGGCGTAGTTGTAGATTTCGACAGGGAGCGCCGTATATCGGTCGAGCGGACCTCGGGGCGCCCGCAGCAGCGAGCCTGCCGCGCCGACCAGCAGCAGCGGCGCCGTCTCGCCGATGGCCCGTGAGAGCCCCAGGATGGTCCCCGTCAGAATCCCCGGCAGCGCGGCCGGAACGACGTGGCCGCTGATCACCTGCCATCGCGTGGCCCCCAGCGCCAGCGCGGCCTGTCGGAGCGACGGCGGCACTGTCCGGAGAGCCTCCTGGGTGGTGATGACGATCGTTGGCAGAATCAGAAGAGAAAGCGTCAAAACGCCCGCCAGCAGGCTCGGCCCGAGGGCCAGTCCCTTCATACCGAAGGCTCGGACGAACAGCGAGAGCCCCAGGATCCCGTACACGACCGAAGGAACACCCGCCAGGTTGGCGATGTTCGTCTGAATCATCCGGCGAGTTCGACCCGCCGGCATGTATTCTTCCAGGAAGACCCCCGCGCTGATGCCCACGGGAATGCCGACCACGGCGACAAGCCCTAGCAGCCACAGGCTGCCGATGACCCCGACGTGATACCCCGCGATCGCCGGGTTGCTCGAAGGTCGATTGGCCAGCAGCCGACGGAGAAGCGAGGCGAGTTCGCGGGCGTTCGACGCTACGTCGTACCACGGAGCGTGGGGAGGTCCCGAAAGAGCCGCGGCGAGGATTGCCGCCATCAAGGCGGTCAGCACGATGACGCCGGTGAGGGTCGCCAGCAGGCAAGCCGCGCCGAAGGCGGGGCCCAGCCATCTCCGGAGCCGGCGGTGCGGCCGGAACTTGTCGGCAGGCGCCACGCTCATTGATAGACCTCGCGATAGCGCCTGAGAACCATGTTGGAGAGGATGTTCAGCGTCAGCGTGATTCCGAACAGGGCCAGCCCCACGGCAAAGAGCGACAGGTATTTCGACGACCCGTAAGAGGCCTCGCCCCCGACGACCTGAACGATGTAGGTGGTCATCGTCTCGACCGAAGTCAGGGGATTGAGCCTGATCTGAGGAATCATCCCCGCCGCAAGCACGACGGCCATCGTCTCGCCGACGGCCCGGCTGATCGCCAGGATAAAGGACGCGAACACCCCCGAGAGCCCCGCCGGCAGCACGATCCGCGTCGAGACCTCGAACTTCGTCGCTCCCAGTCCATAGGCGGCTTCGCGAAGTCCCTGAGGAACCGCCGAGAGTACGTCCTCGCTCAGGGACGAGACCAGCGGAACGATCATCACGCCCACGACGATGCAGGCCGAGAGGGCGTTGAATTGCTCCACTCGCAGGCCCAGCGGTTCCAGAAGGGCCTTGAGCAAGGGCGTAACCATCAGCAGAGCCAGATAGCCGTAGACGATCGTCGGCACGCCGGCCAGGAGTTCGAGCGTCGGCTTGAGGATGCTTCGCACCATCCGCGGGGCGTATTCACTGAGGTAGATCGCGCTCATCAGGCCGATCGGCAGCGCGATGCACGAAGACCCCAGGGCGATGACGAACGTCCCCCAGACCAGCGGCAAGATGCCGAATTTCGGCGGCGTGGCCTCAGGCTTCAGGACGGAGCCCAGCAGGAAGTCGGCGACGCTGATTTTCGCGTGGAGGAAGAACTCGACGCTCTGCACCAGCAGGACCAGCAGAATGCCCAGGGTCGTCAGGATGGTGACCGCGCCGCAGAAGCCCAGAGCGACCGGCGCAACGACCTCGGCGAACAGGGCGAACCGGGACTGCCCTCCCCAGGGATCGTCGGGGGAGGGCGTCTCGCGAAGCGTCGTAGGCTCGGCCGGAGAGGAACGGTCGGGAGGCATCGGATGCTCAGGGGGTAGACGGCTTGGCGACCGCCTGGGCGGCGTCGTCCCCGGACTTAGCGGTCAGGCTCGCCAGGGCGGCCTTGTTCGCCTCGATGTCTTCCGGGGTGGGAGGATCGTACCGCCCCGTCACGGCGAGAGTCGAGACATTGTCGAGATAGTAGCTCAAGAAACTCGCCATCTCGGGCCGCTTCGTCGACGAGTTCTTGACGAAGATGTAGAGCGGTCGCGAGAGAGGCTTGTAGGACTTGTCGGCGATCGTCTCAGGGCTGGGAGCCACGGGAGGCGCCTCGGCTCCGGCCTGAACCGCGAGAGCCTTGAGGCGTTCCTTGTTATCCGCGTAGTAAGCATAGCCGAAGTAGCCGAGACCGTCCGGATCCCCGACCACGCCGTTGACCAGGATGTTGTCGTCGGAACTTTGCTGCACGCCATCGCGCGGGTGCTTCCCCTTGCCGAGAATCGCCTCGACGAAGAACTCGAACGTCCCGGAGTCGTTGTCAGGCGAGTAGAGGACGATCTTGCGATCCGGCCACGAGGGATCAAGATCCTTCCAGGTCACGACCTTGGAGTCCGCCTCCCACAACTTCTTCAATTGATCGACGGTGATCGAGCGAGCGAAATCGTTCTTGGCATTCACCGCGAGCGTGATTCCGTCGTAGCCGACGACGAAGCGGGTCCATTCCAGGGCCTGACTCCACGCCTTCTCCTTCTCGTCGGGCTTGGCGTCGCGGGAGGCGTCGACGATGTCGACCTCCCCCTGGAGGTATCGGCCGAAACCGCCGCCGGTGCCGTGGTTGTCGACCACGACCGTCACGTCGGGGTCGACGCTCGCGAACGCCTCCTGCGCCGCCTTGCTAATGCGGAAAACCGTGCTGGAGCCGTCGACCACAATCGTCGGCGCCGGGGACGTAAGCCCGCCCCCCGAACCGCAGCCGGCGAGGCAGCCCACAAGCGTCGTCAGAATCGGAAGCCGCACAAGTTCAGGCCAAGGCCGCATGGATGTTCGATCCTTCGGGTCATAGAGAGGTCGGGACTCGCGGGCCCGTGAACGTCCCGACGATTCCGGTCTCTACCAAGTTTACCCGTCTTTGATGAAAATCTTGTGAAGACGCCATGACGTTGCCGAGCGTTCGAACCGTGCGCTTCGTTCTAACGTCCAGTGTACACTGATGCGGGGAGACTCGTTGCGGGCAAGGTTCGCGACCTACCGGGGGATGGTGTTCGATGATCGTGGTCAATGACCGAGTTTCGCTGGAGGAGGCGGAGCTCGACTTCGAGTTCATCCGTTCGTCGGGCCCCGGCGGTCAGAACGTGAACAAGGTCTCGACGGCCGTTCGGCTGCGTTTCGACGCGACCAACTCGCCCTCGCTGCCGGAGGACGTGCGTCGCCGTTTGCTGACTCTGGCCGGCCGTCGGATCGGCGGCGACGGCTTCTTGACGATCCTCGCCCAGACCGCGCGAACTCAGGACGCCAACCGCCGCGAGGCCGTCGATCGCCTCGTCGAGTTGATTGCCAAGGCCTGTGAGCGTCCCAAGCCGCGTCGCCCGTCCAGGCCGACCCTCGGCTCTCAGAAACGTCGACTGGAATCGAAGCGAAAGCATAGCGAGACCAAATCCAGGCGGCGGGACAGCAACTCGTCCGACGATTGAGTCGCCGGCCCGCGTTTCATCCCCCGGAGATGATGCGACGTTCCATCTCACGTCGGCGGGCCGCCGACGGTGCGGCCTGAGCCATATGAAAGGGTCCCGCGTGGATGGGGCCGTCTCGTAAGCGATCTCGGAGATGCTGCCAGATGCCTGGGTTCCTGTACCCGGCCTGAACGGTGTCGAGGATCGTCCCGACCGGGGCATCCCACAGCACTCCGAGCGCCGAGTAAAGGACCGCGCGGACGTCGTCGGCCTGACGCTCGGTGATCTCCGCGGGCTCATGGACGGTGTCGAAGTCGATCCATCGGGCGCTCGAGGATTCCGGGTCGTGGACGACGTTGCGGAGTGTGGCGTCGCCGTGGCAGAGAGGCCCGTCCGGTCCGAGCGTACCATGCAATTCGTGTAGGGCGTGGACCACAGCCGAGAGCGCACGCAGCCGTTCCTCCACGGGAACCAAGGCGTCAGCGCAGTGATCGGCGGCCAGTCGGCCCGGCCAGAAGGGCAAGAGCAGCCATCCTTGGTCGTCCACCGTGCACTCGACGCCATACAAACGACGGTGAACCTCCATCTCCCGGGCTTGCCACGGGACGTCGGGGAGTACCTGGACCCCGGCGCGAAGCCACCGCAGATAGCCATTCTCGACCGGAATCAGCCAGCGTGCGAACCAATGGCGTCGTTTGGCCAGGCAACACCTGCCATCGGCCGCACGCCGGGGTGCGACCGAGTTCAGGCGCAACTTCGCCAGCAAGGGCCCGAGCCACGACGAAATCCCAAACCTCGCCACGAAACACCACCGGGGAACGCCCCCCGTCGCGAGCGGATGCGCCTAACCCACGTCGACCTGCGGAGCCGCGTGGCGGATCTGGTCGTGGTAGTGGACTCGCCCCCGAAAGCTGACGATCGCCCACCCGTACTTCAGGAACGTCCGCAGATATCCCCAGCGCTGGAGTTCCATCCGACGCCCGGAGCTCAGGGCGACCCTGGAACGATCGTAGACGAAGCGGCGAGGGCGTGCACGGTAAAGGCCCGCGAGGATCGGCCACTCCTCGCCGATGGCGACGCGCTCGTCAAAGGGGCCGAATTCATCAAACGCCTCCCTCGTGCAAAACATGCAGGCGGGCATCGCCTTGGCGCGGGGGAGTGGAAGCCGTCGGACGGTGTTCCAGAAGCCCCACCAGCAACGCGCCCGCAGGCCGCCGTCGAGCGCCCCGAGTCTCGTGATTCCAGCCTCGAATCCGTGCTCGTCGCAGAGCGTCGCGATCCGTCGAAGTCCATCAGCGGGGGGATGCGTATCGGCGTCGAGAAAGACCAGGATCCTCCCTCGCGCTCGCCTGACCCCGAGGTTCCGCGCCCGGGCCGCGCCTCGAACCTCGCACTTCACCACCACAACCCCGTGATCGGCCGCATATTGCTCAAGCAAGGCGGGAGTGCCATCACTGCTGCCGTCGTCGACGACGACCACTTCGACATCCCCCGGCGCGGCGAACTCGTCGATCGCTCGCAGGACCGATTCCAGGGTCTCCCCAAGAAGCGCCGCTTCGTTACGAGCCGGAATCACCACAGACAGGGCCGGCCCGTCGGAGCGATCAGACATGGCAGATCCTCGTTCATTGGAAACGGGAACCCGTGCTGAGAATCAGGAGGTCTCGACTGATCCACATTGCCGCGTCAGTCTCCGACTCCAAGCGGTCCACACGCAGCCCGGCCTCCTCGGCGATCGCCCGAACTTCCGATCGCGTGAAAACTCGTCGCGACTCCATCGAGTTTTTCACAGCCGGAACGAGGCCGATCGCCCGGCAGAGCCTAAAGGCGGCCGGCCCCTGGATCCAGCCCCGTCCTCGAAGAAGCGCCCTTCCGAACGCTCCTCGATAGGTGGTTTGGACCACGATCACTCGCCTGTTCGCCACGCGCGCGGCTTCACGCAGGATCGCCGAAGGATCATCTGTGTAGCTGAGAACGTGAATCAGCAGGCAGACGTCGACGGCCCCGTCCGCCAGCGGGAGAACTCTCCCATCGAAGAGAATCGGCTCTTCTCCGCCGACGTGGAAGTCGACGACGTCCGCCTGAAGGCAACTCCCTCCGACGACCCGAACCAACGCTTCGGCGTTATGGCCTGTTCCTGAACCAATATCGAGGAGTCGCCCGCCTCGGGGCAGGTACGGCGCCAGTCGTTGGGCCAGACGTTCTCCCCGACGTTCCAGTAGGCGATTGAAAAGTCGACGAGCCGACAGCGTCACGACGTCCCCACGATTTCCGAGAACAGGGTCGGCGTTCGCCCCTCCGCCAGCAGCCGCTCGACGACCCGAAGGCACCGTGGCAGCCAGCGGCGGTCAACGTCAAGCGGGTGGATGACGACGCAAGGGAGCGACGCGGGCCGCACGGCACGGGCGCTAGCTCCAAGCCGTTCGCCGAGCCAGCCGAGTCCAGGCAAGATTCCCCAATCCCACGACCACGTCGCCAGCGGGATCGATGGACCGCTGAAAAAGCGGCCTGAGCCGAACCCGACGACGTACTCGAAACCCAGATCGCTCAAGACCTCGGGCGAAGCCCGTCCCAGTCGCCAGGCCGGCGCGACGAAGCCCGCGATCGGCGAACTCATGAGCCGCCCGAGGCGTTCCCGGCCCTTCGCCAGGCGATCTCGCGTCTCGTTCTCCGTGAGACCACTCAACTCGTTCGAACGACCGGAGAGGTAAGAGATCAGGCCGGGCCTATCCTGCTGGTGGGTGTAGCCGTGCAGCAGAATCTCGCCGAAGCCCTGGGCGACGAAGTCCAGGAAGTCGACGTCGCCCGGAGACTCGCCGAGCGGACACCCGTGCCAGCAAGGGACGACGGCCGCCGATACCCGATCGGCCACAAGTGGAGCGACGGCGTTACGGATGATCTCAAGCTGAGGTCGAAAGACAGGGGCGACGTCATGGATGACGAGAGCGAACGATGCCGACGCCTCGAAGTCGCTCCCGCGCATCCTACACCTCAAGCGTGAGCGGGCCGACCTTCCAACGCGGAGCTGGGGCCGCCTCCGACATCGGCGCTCAATCGCAGCCAAAGAGCGATTCCGGCCGCGCAGAGCAGCAGGCTGATCAGCATGGAGACAGTGACGCCAGCGAAGACACCGGGATCGTCGGCCCGGAGCATCTCGACGGGCCATCGCGTGATCGGATAGGCGATCATCAGCAGGGCCATCACCTGACCCGGCCGCCGCCGGCGCGGATAGTACGCCATCAGCAGCGAGAACAAGGCGAGCGCCGAGAGGGCGGCGTAGAGTTGGGTCGGCAAGACGGGGAGCGAATAGGGCGCATCGACGGGGATCAGGCCGCGGTCGACGTGCTCGACCCAGGCGTGCGAGCCGTATGGGAATCGGATCCCCAGGCTCGACTTGGTAAGCGACCCGTGACAACAACCGTTGAGGTGGCAACCGATCCTGCCGAAAAAGGCCCCGATCGCGAGCGTCGGCGCGACGACGTCGGCCATCCTCAGAAACGGAAACGGCCTCCGGCTGTAGTAGATCAGCGTCCCCGCCAGTCCGCCCAGAATGCAGCCGTAGAAGACGCCGCCCCCCTCCCAAACGCGTAAAACGTCCAGCGGCGAGCGGATCGCCTCGGGATGGACGACCGCGAACAACACCCGGGCCCCGATGACGCCGCCGAGGAACAACCAGGTCGCCAGTTCATACACGGCGTCGGGGTTCATCCCCTCTCGGCGGGCTCGCCAAACCGAAAGCCCCAGCGCCGAGGCGCAGGCGACGGCCATCATCAGGCCGTAAGCGTGGACCCGGAAGCCGAGGACCTCGAACAAGATCGGGTGCATGGCCGCATCCTTTCGGCGGAGTGCCCTCTGACCGGGAGATCGCTCTCTCCAGCAGCGGTCGAAGGCTGGTCCGGGTGCCATGCCCACGTGAGCGTGGGAATGCGATCGGCGACGGGCGAGCATCCGTCCTACACCGGTTCATGGCCGCGCGAGCAAGGCCATGGCACCCTGGCGCGTGAAGAGGATGCCAGTCGACCGAGGTGTGGGCAAGCCCAATCGCCTAGAGCGACGAACGATCGGGTTGCACCAGGAGCGGAGGAGTCAACGGGGACTGGCTCCGCAGCGCAGCGAAGGTGGCTGTCCCCCTTGGCTCCGAAGCGGCCTCGGGGATGCCCGGAGAAAGGGGACAGGCACCCGGCCGCCAAGTCGATGCCAAGAGCCGAGGCTCTCGCGCCGGGAGCCAGTCCCCTTTCTCCTCCGCCGTGTGCAATTCAAGCGGTCGCCGCTCTAGTTGTTCAGAACGGCGAGGGCGGGCGTCTTGATCTTCGCACCGGCCGTCCAGCGGTTGTTCTCACGCCGAATCTCGCGATAGAGCGTGTCGCGTTCGATGGGGTCTCGGCCGGCTTCCTGGATGATGCGGCGGATCTCGGCCGTCGTCATCTCCTGTGGCGTGTCGGCACCGGCCTCGTGGTAGATCTTCTCATGGACGACGGTCCCATCGAGGTCATCGGCCCCGAACGACAGCGCGACCTGCGCCGTCTTGATCCCCAACATGATCCAGTAGGCCTTGATGTGCGGGAAGTTGTCGAGCATCAGGCGGCTGATGGCCATCGTCTTGAGGTCCATCATCCCGGAGGGTCGGGGGATCTCGGACATCTCCGAGTTGTCCGGGTGGAAGGCCAGCGGGATGAATGTCTGGAACCCGCCGGTCTCGTCCTGAAGCTCACGGAGCCGAACCAGGTGGTCGATCCGGTGAACGGGCTTGTCGATATGGCCGTAAAGCATCGTCGCGTTCGAGTGCAGGCCCAGGCGGTGAGCCGTGCGATGCACGTCCAGCCACTGCTCGGTCGTCGCCTTGGCCCCGCAGACCTTCTCGCGAACTTCGGGGTGGAAGATCTCGGCCCCGCCGCCGGGGAGGCTGTTCAGGCCGGCGTCGACCAGCCGCTTGAGGACCTCCTCAGTCGAGACGCGGGTGATCTTGGCGAAGAACTCGATCTCGACGGCCGTGTACGCCTTCACGTGGATCTCGGAGTCGACCTCCTTGATCCAGCGAATGACGTCCATGTAGTAGTCGAGCTTCAGCTTGTGGTGCAGCCCGCCGACGATGTGGATCTCGGTCGCCCCGCGCTCGCTGGCCTGACGTGCGCGTTCCGTGATCTGGTCGCGGTACATGACGTACGCCTTGGGCTCGTCGAGATCAGCCCGGAAGGCGCAGAAGTCGCAGGTGTAGACGCAGACGTTGGTTGGATTGATGTGGGTATTGACGTTGTAGAACGCCAGATTCCCATTCTTCCGCTCGCGGACGAGGTTCGCCAGCGAGCCGATCTCCAGCACGTCGCGCGAAGCTTCCAGCGTCAGCCCGTCCTCGAAGCTCAGCCGCTCGCCGGCCTCCACCTTGTCGCGAATCGTCCTGAGATTAGCGTCGACGGCCATGACAGCTGGGCTCCTCGAAATTGCTGGTCCGCGCCGGGGCTCGCCCAGCCGTGGTTTCTGAGATTTTAGTCGTGCTCGAACAATCCGGCAACGCCTGGACATTCGAAGTGATCGAAGCCTTCAAACGAACAGGTCGAGCATGGTGACCGCGAGCAGCCCCACGCTGATGATGACGTTCACGTGAAAGAAGGCGACATTAACGCGATCCAGGTCGTCGGGACGGACCAGCGAATGCTCGTAGATGAGCAGCAAGGCCGCGGCGACGACGCCGATGTAGTAGATCGCTCCCAGCGGGTACGAGACTCCCAGTCCTACCAGGGCGACCACCATCAGAGCGTGGCAGAGAGCCGCCAACCGCAGAGCGCCCGCAACGCCGAGCCTGGCCGGGACGCTTCGAAGGCCGACGGAGCGATCGTAGTCGGCGTCCTGGCACGAGTAGATCACATCGAAGCCAGAGACCCACCAGAAGACGGCCAGTCCCAACCAGACCGGAGGCCAGGCGATATCCGCTCGAAGGGCGATCCAGGCCGCGATTGGCGCGAGGCTCAATGAAACGCCGAGCCAGAAGTGAGCCAGGCTCGTGAACTGCTTCGTGTATGAATACGCCAGCAGCCAGAGCAGCACGGGAACCGACAGCCGCAACGGCCAGGGGTTCGGCAGAAACAACAGCGTCGAGGCCACGAACGCCGCCGAGCAAACCAGCGTGAACAACGCCACGGCGCTGGGCGTGAGCGCCCCGCGCGGGATGTGCCGACCAGCCGTGCGGGGGTTCTTCGCATCGACGTCTCGATCGACCAGCCGGTTGAACGCCATCGCCGCCGACCGGGCTGTCGCCATGCAGAGCAGGATTCCTAGCCAGGCCCGAGGGCTTCCCTCAAGCCCGTTCGGTCCCCAGGCCGCCAGCACGGCTCCCATGATCGCGAACGGCAGCGCGAAGAGCGTATGGCTGAATCGGACAAGCTCGAAGTAGTCGCGGACGCGACGCAACCCAATCGACATGAACTCACTCTGCCTTTCGACCGCGTCCCGAAGCCTGATCGACCTGAAATACCCGCGTGACGAACCAGTCCCCCAGCGCCGGGAACGCCCAAACCAGTGCTCCCACGGCTCGAAACGGCCAGACCATGCGGCGGAGGACCGATAGACGCCGCTTCGGCCGATCGAGCAGATCCACGACCCGCCGGGCCACCTCCTGCACGTCCGCCGTCATCCACTCCGAGGGCGTCTCGACGACCGGATGAGCACGAGCCCCGTCCGTAGCGAGCTTCTGAAAGGCCTCGGTAAACTCGGTCCGGATCGGCCCCGGCTCGACGAGGCAGACGGTCAGCCCCTCGTTGGACAGTTCCCTGCGAATCGCGTCGTTCCAGTAAGCGAGTCCAGCCTTGGTCGCTCCGTAAACACCGAGAGCGGAGTTGGCCACACAGGTGATCGCCGAACCGATGTTGACGACCATTCCCCGCCGCTCTCGGAGCGAGCCGGCCAGGAATCGCGTCAGGATGATCGGAGCCCGAAAGTTGACGGCGATCTGCCGATCCAGGTCCTGCACGGGTGCGTCAGCGAAGAGCGTCGGCAGGCCGAGTCCTGCGTTGTTCATAAGGACGTCGATCCCGCCGAAGCGAGCCAGCGCCTCGTCGGCGACTCGTCGGCAGCCGTCCGGATCAGCCAGATCAACGGCGATCGTCAGAACCTCAGGAGCCCTCTCCGTCTGCCTCACTTCGTCGGCCAGTTCGTCGAGTCGATCCTTGCGGCGAGCCACAAGCACGAAGGACGACGCCCTGCCGCGGCGGGCGATCTCGCGAACGATCGCCGCCCCGAGCCCGGCTGATGCGCCGGTCACAAGGACGACTCGCTGCGATGTGTCTCCAGGGGATGAGCCGTCCATCGTCAGCCCCCCTCCCCTTCACCCCAGCGCGGGATCAGGTGATTCGAGACCCCCAGTTGATCGCAGATCCGTCCGACGATGAAGGCCACCATGTCATCCAGGCCCTTCGGCCGGTGATACCAGGCCGGAGCGGCCGGCAGGACGACGGCCCCAGCGCGGGTGACCTGGGTCATGTTCTCCAGATGGATGAGGTTCAAGGGCGTCTCGCGAGGCACGAGGATCAGCTTGCGGCGTTCCTTGAGATGGACGTCGGCCGCCCGCGTGATCAGGTTCGTGGTGATCCCGTGGGCGATCGACCCCAGGGTACTCATGCTGCAGGGGACGACGACCATTCCGCCCGTCAGGAACGAGCCGCTGGCGATTCCGGCTGAGAAATTCTGGTAGTGGTGATAGAAGAGTCGGCCGGCTGGAACATCGCCAAGCAGGTCGGCCGCGTCGAAGCGGTCGAGAGAGGGTGCGACGCCGATTTCGGCCTTGAAGACTTCCACCGCGCTCGGGCTCATCGTCAGGTGGATGGTTCGCCCGAGCGACACGAGCGTTTTCAGGAGCCCAAGGGCGTAGGGAGCGCCGCTGGCCCCGGTGATCGCGACGACCAGCGGCGGACCGTCCGAGTTCATGGCTTTTGCGTCGGTTTCACGCCGACGTAGAGCGTGGCGATCCCGAACGTCAGCGGGTGCATTTCCAGATCGACCAGCCCGCGCGAGGCCATCAGATCCAGGAGGTCCTGGCCGTCGGGGAACTCCAGCACGGTCTTGGGCAGGTAGTTGTAGGCGTTATCGGCGTTCGGGGAGATCGCTTGGCCGATCCTTGGCAGAACCGAGCGGAAGAAGCCCAGATAGATCGGCCCGAGGATCCGACCCCGAGGCCGGGAAAACTCCAGCACGGCCACCTTACCGCCGGGCCTCGCCGCACGGATCATCTCGTCGAGGCCGGCGACGGTGTCCCGCACGTTCCGTAGGCCAAAGGCCACGCTGACGACTGCGAAGGTGTCGCTGGGAACCGGCAGGTGCTGGGCGTCGCCTTCGACGAGCGTGATCCGGTCGCCTGCACCGGCCTTGCCCACCTTCTTCTCGCCGACGAGGAGCATCTCGCGGCAGAAGTCGGCCCCGACGATCGGCGACTTTCCCTTCGCCGCCTTATCGTATTCGAGCGCCAGGTCGGCCGTGCCGGTGCAACAGTCCAGGACAGGAATCCCGGGGACCGGCGGCACCTTGCGAGTTGTGAACCGTCGCCAGGAGCGGTCGATGTTCAGACTCAGCAGGTGGTTCAGCAGGTCGTAACGCTTGGCGATCGACGCGAACATCCGCCGCACGCGCTGGTTCGACTTGTCCTCGGAGGAGGTGGAAGGCGCGGGGGCCGCAACGGGTTCGGATAGGGGCACGGGGCTGCGTCCGGGTGGTCTTCGGGATTCAGGAATGGTCCCATTGTGACTGTCGGTTCGAAGTACGACAAGCCGCATCAATCCTCGCGGTCCCATCGGCCGGGGCTGGGTGCCCAGCCCAACTCACTGGCGGTGAGGGGGTCGACGCGAAGGTCGGTTAGCCGTTCCGAATCCAGCCGCATCACGTCCCGTCGCGAGACCGACCTGGGCGGAAAATGCGAGAGCGGCCAGCCGTACTTGTCTTCGGCCCCGAAGAGATGGAGAACTTCGTGAGCCAAAACCCCCGCCCGTGGAACCGGCGGCCGAATCAGCGGTTCGGTGAAATTGGCCTGGCGAGCGTGGCAGAATGCCAGGCTGACCCCGTCCAGCTCGGTCCGATCCAGCGGCACGGCGTAGGACCGCCCCGCCAGCCGGAGATGCAGCAGCCAGGCGACGGTCGTCCCCGGCAGTCGTGCAGCGACCTCCTGGACGAAATCAACCGCGTCGCGAACCCCCAGCTCGGCCGCCGCGCGACTCATCAAGGTTAGAGCCCGGACCGTCATCTCGGCCTCGAACAGCCCCACCTCGCCGCCGCTCTGAGCGACGACCATGTCGATGTCAGGCGTCTCGCCGCCGTCCACCTGGAAATAGACGTCGGCCGTGCCGACGCTCGCTTCGACTCCATAGCGGCCGGCCTCTTGCTCCATCCACCTCGCCGCGCGTCCCAGCGAAGCGAGGTGCCGGGCGATTTCCTCGTCGCTCCACCCCCTCCCGTCGGCCCCGACAAACAGTGAAACCAGCACCACACGTCCCCTGAGAGGCGGGCAGGCCACCTTCCGCCACGGCATCGCCGGCCGATCCTCAGCACGTTGCTGGTCACTGAACGGCCCGATGTATCGAAAAAACCGGGGATCGACCGGATTCTCCTTCCTCGGCTCCATGGGAAGTTCAACGACCCCTGTCGCCGGATTCTCGATCGGCCCCTTGGCCGACTCAGACCACCGCGCCGCCGCAGCTTCTCTTTGAGCCCGTGTGAGGAGGCGGAATAATTCGAAGAAGAGTGCCAGGATGACGCCGCCACCCAGAAGAACCCAGATTCGCAGGTCAGGCTCATCTTCCGCAGCCCAGACCAGGGGGAGAGCCATTGGGGAGGATAGAGCGGCGGCAAGCATGCTTCGTCTCGGGATATGGGCGTCGCTCCCGGCAAATCGCCATTTGAAGAGTCGGCCCGATGCGGTATCTATCTTTCTCGAAGGAGCGTCGCCAGACCAGGGAGGGACGGCGGATCATGTACGTAAGGAAGCGAGGCGGTCGGTGGCTGTTGCTGCTGACGCTGGCTTGCGCCGGCTGCCGCCAGTCCACGCCCGTCGAGGACCTGCCTGGCGTCCGCGAGTCGCTCGACGCGGTCGGAGTCCGTCTGGGCGCGGTCAAGTCTGAGCACGAGTTGACCGCCGCTGTCACCCGCCAGTCGCAACTCCTTTCGTGGCTCAAGCATTCCGAACGCGAGGCGTTGGGCCGCAACGCCGTCCGATTCCGCTCCGATGCACCGACGATCGTCGCCGTCGCCTGTCCCGCGAAGTCGGCCCCCTTCTGGTTGTCCGATCAGGGCTTCCGACGTTCCGGGCGATCGATCCAGGTCGACGGCCTCTCCTGGGAGGTTCACGAGCGGACGTTCACGGCCGGTTGGGTCGGACTCGGAGTCAACGGCCTCGACCGCACCTCCGACGACCATTACGCGGCGTTCGTCCGGCCTGCCACCGGAGGGGCCTTGGCTCTTGAGGCGCTGGAGGTCCGTCCCGACCCCGAGACCGCATGGCGGGTGGTTGAAGCTCGCGAGGGCGTCAGCGCGGCCAGCGACCGTCACCGACCGATCGCCGACTTGCCTGCGGAGCTTGACGGCTCAGTCCTGCTGCAACCGGCTCACGACCGTCGGCACGCCGGGGTCGTGGCTGTCGGCCGCATCTGGAAAACGCATTCCGCCTCCTCGCCGATCCCCGATCAGGTGAGCGTGAGCCTCGGAGAGGATCCCGCGCATCGGCTGGTCTGGAGTTGGCGGACATCCGCCGATGTAACCAAGAGCCTTGTCCGGATCGCGCCTGCGAAGTTCCAGACGCCCGAGGAAGACCCGACCTCGCCGCCCGAACTGCTCGACCTACGGTTGGTGGATGGCCGCTCAAGCACGATCCGAACGTCGACCGTCGTGAACGACCCGCTGATCCGTCGCCATACGGTCGTCGTCGACGACCTGGAACCGGATACGGTCTACTACTATTCGGTCGGCGACGGCTCTCCCGAGCGCTGGGGTCCGTGGAGGACGGTTCGCACCGGCCCCGCCCGGCCCAAGCGACTGGAGTTCCTTTATCTGGGGGACGCCCAGACCGGCTTCGAGTCCTGGGGGAACCTCCTCACCGCCGCATACCGCCGTCATCCAGGTCTCGACTTCGCCCTCCTGGCCGGCGACCTCGTGGATCGAGGCAACGAGCGGACGAACTGGGACCACTTCTTCATGCGAGCCGCTCCGGTTTTCGACCGGCTCCCCCTGATGCCGGCGGCCGGCAACCACGAGTACCTGGACCAGGGCCCCCGACTCTACAACTCATTCTTCCGCCTTCCGCAGAACGGCCCGACCGACCTGGCGCCGGGGTTAGCGTACACCTTCCATTACGGCGGGGCGTTCTTCGCGGTCCTCGACGGAACCTCGGCCGTCTGGAGCGAGGCCGAGGCCGTTCGGCAGGCTGAGTGGCTCGACTCCGCGCTGGCGAGCACCCACGCCGACTGGAAGTTCGTGATGTTCCACCACCCCATCTATCCCTCGCACCCCTGGCGCGACAACCCAACCCTCCGCAAGCACTGGGTCCCCGTTTTCGATCGCCACCACGTCGATATGGTCCTCCAGGGTCACGACCACGCCTACCTTCGCACCCCGCCAATGCGCAACCACCAGCGCGTCTCCACGCCGGCCGACGGAACTGTCTACGTCGTTTCCGTTTCCGGCGACAAATTCGTCCACGACCAGCCCCGTCGCGAGTACATCGAGGTCGGTCGAACCGACCTTTCGACCTACCAGACGATCGAGATCGACGAGCCCGAGGGCCGGCTGACCTACCGCTCCTGGACCGCCACCGGAGAGATCGCCGATTCTCTCGTCATCCAGAAATCCGTCGTCGATGATCAGAGGCGCTCGCTGGTGAAGGGCCGACAGACCTCGGTCGACCGCCTCGCGACACCCACCGACTCCCCCAGCCGCCACTGACCCGCCACCGCGATCCGCACGCCCCCGCCAATCTCGCGACCGTGGGTTTGATTGGCTTCCCTCGCACGGTTCATCCGCAGCCTTCAGCCAACGCAACCAAAATACCCGTAACAAGTTAACGCGACCCACGCGAGACTCCACGGTGGGTTCGTTCGCTAACATCTTGGGGTTGTCTCCCGGAACCCCGCCGACGAACTTGGTCCGCCGCCGCATACCATCGGCCGAATTATCAAAGTGCCATCTACCAATAACGTGGGCTCAAACCGCGCTGGGCGAACGAGGATTCAACATCCTCATCCGGGAATGCAGGACGAGCGGCCTGGATGCGGCGGTTGGGACGATTGCCCGATCTGAGACGCCATCAGTTGACATTCCTGTTCACGGATGAGCGGCGAAGGCCGCTGGGGAAGGTTTCTGAAAGGACCCGTGAGGCTTCGCGAGTCGTCGCGGGGGCTTGGGGCGAGGTCGGCCCAGGCGCGAGGGGGGACGCGGGCGCTGGATGGCTACGAGGGCGTCGAGCCAGCGGGTCGGGTCGAGTTTCAGGCGTTGGAAGC